>JBNJHN010000001.1:0-82563 GCA_051748565.1 Bacillota bacterium
AACCGCACATTTGCCAGGGCAATATTGACGACGAAATAAAGCTTGCCATCAGTCGGAGCAAATAAATTTTCTTTACAGAATAATGCCTGATATACCTGATGCTTCAATTGACAATAGCATTTACGCATGTTAAAATCTGCAATAGACTTATAACCGCACGAATACGGTCTTTAAAGCCCCGCAGAGCATTGGGCTACCTGATTCGGCGAGTCCTTACGGGGGGTTTGTTTATGTACGCAATAATTGAAACAGGCGGAAAACAGTATCGAGCAGAAGAAGGTAAAGTAATCCGGGTGGAAAAGTTGCCGGCAGAAAAAGGCGAGATAATTAAGTTTGATCGGGTCTTAATGTTCAGCAATAATAATAAAGAGCTGCAAATAGGAAAACCGTATCTGGAAGATTTAATAGTTGAAGGTAAGGTTGTCGGAGTAGGGCGAAGCAAAAAAATTACTGTTTTTAAGTTTAAACGGAAGAAGAATTATCGCCGTAAGCAGGGACACCGTCAACCCTACACAGATGTATTAATCACCAGCGTCGGCAGTTAAAAGGCTCAAGCTAATTTATGTTAAGACATGAAAGGGAGGTGTTCTAAATGGCTCATAAAAAAGGTGTAGGCAGTTCCCGTAACGGGAGGGACAGTAACGCCAAGAGGCTTGGAGTGAAGCGTTACGGCGGACAACTGGTAAAAGCAGGAAGTATACTTATCCGACAAAGAGGAACTCGTTTCCACCCTGGTTTTAATGTTGGTAAAGGCAGCGATGATACACTTTTTGCCACGGTAGATGGCCGCGTTGTTTTCGAATATAGTAATCGTGCTAAAAAGCAGGTAAGCGTTTATCCGGAAGGTGTCTCTGCTGCTAACTAAGTTTTGTGCGGCCCGGGTTAATTAGCCCGGGCCGATTTATATATTAACCATTAATAAGACAGCGCTGCAGGTGATCGTGGATTTATGTTTGTTGACGAATTAAAGCTTTTAGTACGTGGCGGCCGTGGTGGCAACGGTATGGTTTCTTTCCGTCGGGAAAAGTATGTGCCTAAAGGAGGTCCTGATGGAGGTGACGGCGGTGACGGCGGAAGCGTTTACCTGTGGGCCGATTTTACAAAGCATAGTTTTCTTGATCTACGTTATAAAAATGTGCTGAAAGCAGCCGACGGAGGCCATGGTCATAGTAAAAATCGGCATGGAGCTTCAGGTGTGGATTTGATGGTATCTGTACCTTTAGGCACATTAATCCGTGATGAAAATCAAAATGTTATTGCAGATCTTATATTGCCCGGTCAGAAGGCAATGGTGGCAAGAGGTGGCAGGGGCGGTAAAGGCAATGCCCGCTTTGCCACTTCACGGCGGCGTGTTCCCCGCCTGGCTGAAAAAGGTCTTCCCGGTGGGGAAAGAAATATTTACCTGGAACTAAAGCTAATGGCACAGGTCGGATTGGTCGGTTTTCCCAACGCCGGCAAATCCACCCTGCTGAGCCGAATTACTGCGGCAAAACCCAAAGTTGCTTCTTATCCCTTTACTACAGTTACCCCAAACTTAGGTGTAGTTAGGGTTGGCGATGCTGAAAGCTTTATAGTTGCCGATTTACCGGGTTTGATTGAAGGAGCTCATGAGGGGGCCGGTTTAGGCCACCGTTTTTTACGCCACGTGGAAAGAAATCTCCTCCTATTATTTCTGATCGATCTTTCTCCCGGGGCTCATCCCGATCCCACTGAAGCATACTTCTTACTGGAGAATGAACTTCATTTATATAATTCACGGCTGGTTGATTATCCGCGTGTTATTGTCGGTAACAAGCTGGATATTACCGGTGCGGCTGAACGTTTTGAACTCCTGCTTGAAAGTGTTTCTGATAAGATCAGCGAAAAAGATGCTATATTTGCAATCTCAGCAGTAACCGGTGAAGGAGTAGATGAGCTGGTCCGCTTTTTATATGAAAGAGTAAATGAACTTGCCGGAGAAAGTGATTTGGCAGGCATGGAAGAATTGATCCAACTGGATAAGATCGAAGAGGTTTCTTTAAAAATTGAGAAAGATGATAATGTTTATACCGTCAGGGGCACGGCTATAGAGAGAATGGCTGCAAAAACTGATTTTGATAATGAAGAAGCACTGCTTCGTTTCCAGAATTATTGCCGGCGAAGCGGCCTTGATAAGGAAATGAAAAAAATGGGTATAAAAGATGGCGATACGGTTCGTATCGGTCAGGAAGAGTTTTTCTATTATGAGTAACCGGGAAAAGAGGTGTCAGGCTTGTTTTTAAACTCGTATTCCAATAAAGCCGGAAGCCTGAATATAGGGCTGATGGGAGGAACATTTGATCCTATTCACATGGGGCACCTGGTTACCGCGGAAGAGGCCAGGCAGCAATTTGATCTTAACTATGTGGTTTTTGTACCTGCAGGGATTCCTCCTCACAAAGAAGAAAAATCGATTTCTCTGCCTGAACATCGTTACCTGATGACTTCACTTGCCGTTATGTCCAACCCCTCTTTTTTTGTGTCACGAATAGAAATTGATATGAAGGCACCAACTTATACAATAGATACGGTCAGACACTTTGCCGGTGATAAAGAACCTGGACCCGAAATATTTTTTATAACCGGCGCTGATGCCATATTGGAGATATTTACTTGGAAAGCTTACGAAGAACTATTGCGTATCTGTACATTTATCGCTGTTTCCAGACCTGGTTATTCCCTGGATCGATTCTATGAAACTTTGAACTCTGCCTGCCCCGAGATGAAGCACAAAGTGCATCTTCTGGAAATACCGGCTTTGGCAGTTTCTTCTACTTTTATCAGGGAAAGGGTGGCTTTGAGCAAAACTATAAAGTATTTAACCCCGGAACCGGTTGAACAATATATCAAAAAGCACGGTTTATATCGCACAAGCGGATAAAACAGGTTTTAATAGCCTAAAAATAGGTTATAATATAAGCGGAGGTGAAAGGTTAAATGGCAAAAACTTTGTATGTGGGAAACATTCCCTGGAGCACGAAGGAAAGTGATTTGGAGGCTTTCTTTTCCCAGTTCGGAGAGGTTATTGAATGCCGGATTATCACTGAAAGAGCTACAGGGCGCTCCCGCGGTTACGGTTTTGTTGAAGTCAATGAAGACAACATGGAAGAAATTCTGGAAAAGGCTAACGGAGCCGAAATGGAAGGACGTAAGTTAGTCGTTAATGAAGCAAAACCACGAGAGCAGTAAAATCATGAATTATTCTTCTTTAATAAAAGAAAGGCTTGGTGAGCAATTATACCGGCACTCATTAAACGTAGCTAAGGCAGCAGTTTCTTTGGCAGAACATTACGGCGCTGATACTGAAAAAGCCAATCTGGCCGGGCTGGTTCACGATTATGGAAAACGCTATTCCATGCAGGATCTGATCCGGAAAGCCGAACTGCTGAAGCTGCCGTTAGATCGAATTACAAAACAACAGGTAAAACTATTACATGCCCCGGTAGGAGCTGCTTTGCTTGAAAGTGAGTTAAAGATCAGCGATCCGGAAATTATTAAGGCCGTGGCCTATCATACCACCGGGCGAAGGGGCATGGCTTTACTTGAAAAAATAACATATTTGGCTGATTATGTTGAAGAGGGCCGGCAGTTTGAAGAAGTGGAATATATCAGGAAGAATGCTTACTGCAACCTGGATCAGGCTCTTCTGGCTGCGGTAGACACAGCTATAAGATCAATTTTGGACAGGGGCTTAATGCTTCATCCCAGGTCAGTTGATTTTCGTAATAGCCTGCTGGAAGATATGGCAGAAGAAGCTTAACGAATATGAGGAGGTGATGTTATTTGGCACAGGAACCGGCCAATGGTTCCCGCGAGTTGGCATTATTTGCCGCCCAGCTGGCGCTTGAGAAAAAGGGTTTGGATCTCTATTTGCTGGAAGTCGGCCAGGTATCTATCATAGCCGATTATTTTTTACTGGGGACCGGGGCTACGGCAGTACAAGTTCACTCAATATGCGATCACCTGGTTGAAAAACTGAAGAAAGAGGGCCATTATGCATTGCGAATAGAAGGTTACCGGGAAGGCTGGTGGGTTGTATTAGACTATGGTGGAGTGGTTATCCACATTTTCCAGCCTGAAGCAAGGGCTTTTTATGACCTGGAGAGGTTATGGTCTGACGCCCCCCGGCTTGCTCTTGATAATGTAAATGGCTCAAATTGATAAAAGTGGGTTTATAAATGGAGAAAAAATCGCTGCGTCAGGCAATTTCCCATGCCGCCATGACGGGAAAAGATCCAGCCGGAGCTGAATATAGTTATTTATCTCTGGTTGCTGCCGGGCTGCTTGCCCAGGCCTATGAGGTTCCTGTGCGCCTTGTTGAATTGACTGCTCTTGAAGCTGATATTGTTCCCGAGCGTTATCAGCGCAGTATGGGAACACTGGGAATTGCAGGCCAAATTAGACTGCTCAAATCAACTGTGGGTATCATTGGAGCTGGAGGTTTGGGTGGGTTTGCCCTGGAACTTTTAGCCCGCATGGGGGTCGGCAAACTGGTAGTCGTCGATGGAGATACTTTTTCAGACAGCAACCTTAATCGTCAACTTCTGGCTACGGAAAAGAGCCTGGGAAAGCCTAAAGCCGAGTTTGCGGCTAAGCGGATTTCTGAAGTTAACGGAGCTGTAGAAGTAAAAGCTTTTAATTGCCATGGCGATCTTTCCAACCTGCCTGAAATTTTTGCAGATTGTGATCTGGTCTTGGATTGTCTCGATAATCTTACCTCTCGTTTTAATTTGGAAAAGGTTTGCAGCAGTTTAAATATTTTTATGATCCATGGTGCCATTGCCGGTTTTCTGGGTCAACTAGCAGTAATTAGGCCTGACCGACCGCTTTTATCATCAATATACGGTCCTAATGGCGGGAAACAAATTGAAAAAGGTGTAGAGGTGCAGCTGGGCAATCCTGCATCAACGCCGGCTATGCTGGCTTCATGGCAGTGCAGTGAAGCAATTAAGATCTTGGCAGGGCTTGATGACATCCTTCCTGCCGATAAAATGCTGATTATTGATATGCAGTCCGGTGAATTGTATAAAATTGAAGTGGATTCCCGTTAAAGAATTATCGCAGTAATCTATTGTAGGGCTAAAATTGCTTCACTGATACTGGAAATGGGTGTGTCTAATACGGCTAAGTGTATTATCCTGGCAACCATTGTGGCGCCAGCGCTGGTTACCCTTGGAGCATCCTTTTGGCAGCACACTTGTTTTTTTTATATTTCTGTACTGATGCCGATATTAACCCTCCGGTTGGGTTGGCGGTTTATGCTGCTGCGGGACTTGCAGGGGCGGACCCGATGTAAACCTCTCTAGAAGCTTTTAAGATGGGAATTACAGCCTATATCGTTCCTTTTGCTTTTATTTCCGTTCCTGCTTTACTATTATAGGGACCTTTCCATGAAATAACCTTCGCCTTTATTAAGGCACTTTTAGCCTGCGCCGGATTAGGGGCAGCGATGCAGGGTTATTTTGTACGTAGAATGCCGTATTGGCACAGGGGGCGTTGTTGATCTGTTCGACAATGCTTATGGATACCGGTTGGTTTGGTGATTTAATAGGACTTGCCCTTGTCGGCGGCATTATCCTTTTGGAATACATGAGTTGCCGGGTTTTAAAGGCTTAACTTTAAACGCACAAGAACTAACAGTTTTAGGATGTTTGAAACTTTCAGCAGGGTAGAGTAATATTTTCTGGTGCAATTAGTGCTATTGACAAGGTTCTTTGCCGTGCATATAATGTTAGATGTACTCGAGGTGCCATAAGTAATTTGATGAAGGGAAACAGTAAGCAGGCATGCTTGTTCAGAGAGCCGGCAAATGGTGAAAGCCGGCAGGCAGATCTGCTGAACTCGTCCCGGAGATGCGGCGGTAAAACCGCTGCCGTGTCGCCGGCGTTAACGGCAGAAAGCGGGCAGCATAACGGGGGGCTGTGGCGCAGTGGGAGCGCGCTTCCTTGGCATGGAAGAGGCCGCGGGTTCAACTCCCGCCAGCTCCACCATATGTTTGACCAATAAGGGTGGTACCGCGGGAATAAATCCGTCCCTTGACCGGGCGGGTTTTTTTATTTGCAATTCAGGCCTGCCCGGATTTTTAAACGATCTGCTGTGAGCTAAATAATGGGCTTTGCAGTTTCAATTTATAAATTATGCCAATTATTGGTCTAAATAGATCTTATTTCTAATCTATAACCTCTGACATCAAATTACAATGGAGGTACAAAGTTTGTGAAAAACTATGATCCTGCTCAAATTGAAGAGCGATGGCAAAAGCTTTGGGAAAAAGAAGATTTCTACAGAGCGGAAATAGATCAATCTAAAATAAAATATTACGTTTTAGAAATGTTTCCCTACCCTTCCGGCAAGCTTCACATGGGGCATATGCGTGTTTACTCGATAGGTGATGTGCTGGCCCGGTTTTTACGTATGCGGGGCTATAATGTAATTCATCCCATGGGCTGGGATGCTTTCGGACTTCCTGCGGAAAACGCAGCTATCGAGCATAATGTTAATCCAGCGCAGTGGACTGAACAGAATATTGGTCACATGAAAAAGCAGCAAAACAGGCTTGGAGTAAGCTATGACTGGAGCCGGGAAGTTAATACTTCTGCTCCTGATTACTACCGCTGGTCGCAGTGGCTGTTTTTATTAATGTATCAAAAAGGCCTGGCTTATAAGAAAAAGGCAGATGTGAACTGGTGTGTCAGCTGTGCCACAGTATTGGCTAATGAACAAGTAGAGAAAGGACTTTGCTGGAGGTGTTCGTCGGTTGTTGAGACAAGAGAATTAGAGCAGTGGTTTTTACGAATTACTGATTACGCTGAACGACTATTATTTGATCTTGACAGGCTTAAAGACTGGCCTGAAAGAGTCAAGGTTATGCAGCAGCATTGGATCGGTCGCAGTGAGGGGGCCGAAATTACTTTCAGAATCAAGGAATTCCCCGGGGATGTAATTCGTACTTTTACCACCCGACCTGACACTTTGTTTGGAGTTACCTACATGGTTTTAGCACCTGAACATCCGCTGGTCAGGCGTTTAGTGGAAGGTACGGAAAGAGAAAAAGAAATTCTCGCTTTTATTTCCCGGGTCAGGCAGGAAAGCGAAATTGAACGTATCTCGGAGGAGTTCCCTAAAGTAGGGTTATTTACCGGTTGTCATGCTGTAAACCCGATCAATGGAGAAGAGATACCCATTCTTGTCGGTAACTATGTGCTAATGTCTTATGGCACAGGAGCTGTAATGGGAGTGCCGGCCCACGATCAGAGAGACTTTGAATTTGCCCGCAAGCATGATCTTCCGATCCGGGTTGTCATACAACCCGACGGTGAAGTGTTTATTGGTGAAACTATGCAGGAAGCTTATACTGGTGAAGGGAAAATGGTAAACTCGGGTACATTTAGCGGTACAGATAGTTCGGAAGGAATTAAAAAGGTAACCGCATATTTAGATCAGCAGGGTTTAGGCCGTTTTCAAGTTACATACCGGCTCCGTGACTGGTTGATTTCGCGACAGCGCTACTGGGGGGCGCCGATTCCGGTAATCTATTGTGAAAAATGCGGCACCGTCCCGGTTCCGGAAAAAGATCTGCCTGTGGAACTCCCCCTGGAAGTAGAACTTTCCGGAAACCGCGTTCCCAGTCTCGCTCATTATGAAAACTTTATTCAGGTGGAATGCCCTGTTTGTAATGCTCCAGCCCGCCGTGAAACCGATACCATGGATACTTTTATTTGTTCATCCTGGTATTTTCTGCGTTATACCAGCCCACATACGACTGAAGCGCCTTTTAATTCAGAAGAGGCGGATTACTGGATGCCGGTCGACCAGTATATTGGCGGTATTGAACATGCCGTGCTTCATCTGCTCTATGCCCGCTTTTTTACCAAGGTTATTTATGATGCCGGGATGATCAATATTGAGGAACCGTTTAGCCGTCTGCTGGCCCAGGGGATGGTTTATAAAGATGGGGCGAAGATGTCAAAGTCAAAAGGTAACGTTGTCACACCTGATGAAATTGTTGAAAAATATGGTGCTGATACCGGGCGTCTCTTTATCCTATTTGCCTCTCCACCCGAAAAAGATCTTGATTGGAACGATCAGGGTGTCGAAGGTTGTCATCGCTTTCTGCGTCGAGTATGGCGGTTGTTGGCAGAAAGCCTGGATCAGTTTTCAGCAGAAGAAGGACACTCTGAAATTGGTGTAACAGAAGTTAATCTTGAGCGCAGCGTCCATGCAGCGATTAAAAAAGTAACCCATGACATCCAGGATCGTTTTAACTTTAATACTGCTATCAGCGCTATCATGGAACTGGTGAATGCCATATATGCCTACAGGCAAACAAATAGCGGTCCAGGTTTAAACCAAGATCTCCTGCGGGAAGCACTGGAAAAAACGATCCTGCTTTTAGCTCCTTTTGCTCCGCATATTGCAGAGGAATCCTGGCAGTTGCTTGGTAATAAAGAAAGCGTGCACCGCCAAAAATGGCCTGCTTACAATCCGGAGAAGCTCCTGGTGGACAAGGTCGAAGTTGTCGTCCAAATAAACGGAAAAGTTCGGGGTAGAATTACCGTGTCTTCAGATTGCCCCGAAGAGCAGCTAATTGAAGAGGCCCGTGACAGTGAGCGCATCGGTGAGCTTCTGAAGGACAGGAAGGTCCTTAAAATTATTACGGTACCGGGTCGGTTGGTTAATATAGTCGTTAATTAATCTTTAAAAGCTTCCGGGCATTTTAATGTAAAAAAACGAAATATACAAAATATGGTGTATATTGCCAATAAGCATTCTTATTGCCTCCTTGACAGTATTATATTCAAAATGTATAATATAATAAACAATTTTAATTACAGTACATTGATACTTGGTCTTGTTAATTGAAATCAGTTAACAGCCCCAGCTAATTGATACCTGTGAACCAGCCGGCATAGACATTCCGGCTTTAATTATCAAATAAGGAGGAAATAGAATGGCTGAAGAAAAAAAAGGTAAAGATGTTCGTACCGAAGAGGCAGTATTAAAGCCTGATCCCTCAAAAGAAGGAGACAGCATTCGTATATCATCTGAGGTTATTGCAGTAATAACAAGCATAATTTCCAGTGATATCCCCGGTGTTGCCGGAATGAGCGGCGGTGTAGTAGGAGGTATAGCTGAAAGGCTTGGCCGCCATGATATGACCAGGGGAATTAAAGTCCAGGTTGACGAAGACAGGGTTTCTATCGATTTAAATATAATTGTAGAATATGGAATTTCTATTGTAGATACAACAGATAAGCTGAAAAAAGAGGTTCGCACCAATGTTGAAAAAACTACCGGTTTGAAAGTCAAAGCGATTAACATTAATGTCCTGGGCATAAACGTTCCAGGGGAAGAGGAGGAAGAGGAAAAGCCCGAGGAAGGCAAAAAGAAATAAGAAATTTAATGTGTTGACATAAATAGAATTTTAACCCCCGGTACATTTCGAAATGACCGGGGTTTTTTATATTTAAAGGCAGGAAAAGAGGATTGTAAAAGCGAATTTTACAAGATTATTATTTTAAGTTCAAGTTAAATCGAATATTAAAGTCTTATAAGTCTGTTTTAAGGAGGTTGAGAAGTTGGAGCGATTATTTAACCTGCGGGGAAAAATAGTAATAGTAGCTCTCGTGTTGCTATTGATTACCGGATCTGTCTGGCGTGCAGTCCAGGTTTCGAATTCCGGGCCGGAAATAATTCAGGCCGGATACAGCGATAGAGAAGAAACTGCTCAGATAGAGGAAACAGATATGGTTACTGTTCACCTGGTAGGCGCAGTAGTAAATCCCGGCATATATCAACTCCCGGCCGGCTCAAGGATATATGAACTCATTAATCTTAGCGGTGGTTTTAGCGATGAGGCGGATCAGGATATTCTCAACCAGGCTCGCCCTATCCTTGACGGTGAGCAAATTCATGTACACAAGATCGGCGAGGCGCAGAAACCCCTGGGATCCAGCAATTCAAATAAAATTAATATTAACCGGGCAACAGCTTCAGAACTGACTGCTCTGCCCGGTATTGGCGATGTGCGTGCCAATCAAATTGTTGCACATCGCGAAAAGCACGGCTATTTCACCTCTATAGAACAAATAATGGATGTTAGCGGTATCGGTGAAAGTACGTTTAATAATATTGCTGAACAAATTACCATCTATTGAAGCTATTCAATCTGCCATGATTTAAGGTAATTTTCCTGATCGCCTGAAAGGTTGTCAATACTGATTCCCATAGCCTCCAGTTTGAGAGCCGCGGTTTGACGATCCAGCTCATCGGGTAATCTTATCACTTCTTTAGGCAGATTTTTACCTTTACTGACCAGGTATTGCATGGCTCCAAATTGGAGGGCAAAGGACAGGTCCATTATTTCTGCAGGATGGCCGTCGCCGGCAGCCAGATTAACAAGCCGGCCTTCCCCTAAAAGATAAACCCTCCTGCCGTTGCTCAATCTGTATTCATCGATATTATCACGGGGTTGACCCATATGCTCGCTCATGTTTATAAGAGCCTTCTTGTCGATTTCGACATCAAAGTGTCCGGCATTGCTCAAGATTGCCCCTTCTTTAAGCAGGGGGAAATGCTCTGCTGAAATAATTTCCCGGCAACCGGTTGTAGTAACAAAGATATCACCCAGGGATGCTGCTTCTTTCATCGGCATTACCCTGAATCCTTCAACAGCAGCCTCAAGCGCATGAACCGGCTCAACTTCAGTGATGATAACGTTTGCGCCCAATCCGGAAGCACGCATAGCGACACCGCGCCCGCACCAGCCAAATCCGGATACGACCACTGTTTTGCCCGATATAAGCAGGTTGGTTGTGCGCATGATGCCGTCCCATACTGATTGGCCTGTCCCGTAACGGTTGTCGAAAAGGTACTTGCACATTGCATCATTTACAGCCATAACCGGGAAAGCCAGTTTGCCTTCGCCGGCCATCGCTCTGAGGCGAATCAAGCCTGTTGTTGTTTCTTCGGCTCCCCCGATCACATGGGGCAGCAGGTCAGGCCGATCATGGTGCAGCTTTGTGATCAAATCGCCGCCGTCATCAATAATTAAATTTGGGCCTGTATCTATACTGCTTCGAAGATGACTGTTGTATTCTTCAGTTGTAGCGCCGTGCCAGGCATAAACCTCGATACCGTCTTCGACAAGAGCGTTGGCAATTGCATCCTGGGTTGAAAGTGGATTGCTCCCGGTGATTACCACCGCTGCTCCGCATTTTTGGAAGGCTTTGGCCATATAAGCTGATTTCGCTTCCAGGTGAATGCAAATTACCATCTTAATTCCTTTGAACGGTTCTTCACCGCTGTATTGATCAATAAGTTTATTCATGACAGGCATATGCCTGCTAATCCATTCGATACGCCTGTGTCCCTCGGGGGCTTTTTCCGGTTTCCTGGTACTGCTCATTACAAAATCGCTCCTTTTTTATTTCGAATCCTGGCTATGTTCATTCTTCGCAATTAACAGGGCAAAATCCTGCCTGAAATAATGGTTTCTGATTAGAAGGATCTGGCATATAAATGCAGAATTAGAAAAGCGCAAATGTTTTATGAAATGGTAATTTGTAAATACTTGCGGGTAAAAGAGGGGTGAGACGGCAGTTTTACGCTGGACAGTCATGATTTGCTCAGGGAACACAATGATCGAATAAGAATAAAGAGGAGGTTTTACTATGGGAAGGTGGATAGCTTTGCTGCTTGCGATTTTCTTGTTTTTTTCATTAGCGGGTTGTGGTACCGATGATACTGCATCTGCGGACTTGAAAGTTGGTATGGTTACCGATGCCGGAACTATTGATGACAAATCTTTTAACCAGGGCACCTGGGAAGGGATCCAACTGGCGGCGAAGGATTTTGGACTGGAGACCAGGTATTTACAACCTGGCGGGACTACGGAAGCAGATTATATTACCGAGATCGGCAACCTTGTTGATGCCGATTTTACTTTTGTTGTCTGCCCCGGATTCAAATTTGAGACTGCCATATATGATGTGCAGGACAGGTATCCCGGGGCCAAATTTGTTTTAATTGACGGCTATCCTCATGCCGGAGATTGGGTGCCGGTTGTCAATGAGAATGTAGTTTCCATCTTCTTTACCGAGCATGAATCCGGCTTTCTGGCTGGTCTTGCTACCGCTCTGCAGCTTGGTGAAGGGGAAGTCGGATTTATCGGCGGTATGGAGATACCCCCGGTTCAGCTCTTTAACTGGGGTTTCCAGCAGGGCATACAGTATGCCAATGAAAATCATGGCACTTCTATCGTAATGAATGCAGAAAACTTCATTTATGAAGGTACTTTTGAGAACGTAGCAGCAGGCCAGGCCCTGGCTGCCGCAATGTTTGATAAAGGTGTTGATGCGATCTTTGCTGCGGCCGGCGGTGTCGGCGTCGGAGCAATCAATGAAGCCAAAAGGCGGGCTGATGAAGGTGACACAGTATGGATCATCGGTGTCGACGTCGATCAGTATAATGAAGGCATCTACGATGGCGAAAACTCGATTATTCTTACCTCCGCAATGAAATATATAGATGTTGCCGCTTATGACATGATTGAAGCCGAGCTAAACGGTGTATTCCCTGGCGGAGAAATACTGACCTTTAGTGCAGAAAATTACGGTGTGGGTATTCCTCCTGAAAATCCAAATCTTGATGCCGAAGTTGAGGCGATTGTAGCTGAAGCTTTTGATGCAATGCAGGATGGCACTTTAGTTGTTGCTGATGAACAGGGTAACCTTTTCCAGTAATTATTGCAATTAGATTTAATAAGAAGGGCGGTAAATCCGCCCTTTTTTTCTAAGTTTAGAATTCAATCTCATTGCAGGGCATCATAAATTTTTGCTGAGATGCACCTGTTAAGCCTTAGATTAACTTACCATTGCCTTTCCGGTTTTGGTACTCTGGCGCCTGATCTCTAATGCAGCAGGGGAGTTGATGCTTTTGGACTATGTGGTTGAAATGCGCGAGATCCGAAAAGAATTTCCCGGTGTAGTAGCTTGTGACGATATTAATTTCCAGGTCAAAAAAGGTGAAATCCATGCCCTATTGGGTGAAAATGGAGCCGGAAAATCAACTCTGATGAATATTCTTTTCGGTCTTTACCAACCCGATAATGGGGAAATTTACCTGCATGGCAAAAAAGTCAACATTGCCAATCCCAATGTTGCTAATGATCTCGGTATCGGTATGGTTCACCAGCATTTTAAGTTAGTCCACAATTTTACGGTAACGGAAAATATTATTCTAGGTTTGGAACCAACGAGGGCAATGATGATTGATATTCGTACCGCTTCAGCCCGGATCAGGAATCTGTCAAAGCAGTATGGCCTGAATGTAGATCCGGATGCAAAAATATCTGATGTATCAGTGGGTATGCAGCAGAGAGTGGAAATCTTAAAAATGCTCTACCGAAATGCTGAAATCCTTATTTTCGACGAACCAACCGCAGTTTTAACCCCCCAGGAAGTACGCGAACTGATGAAAATTATGCGCAGTTTGATTGACGAAGGAAAGACGATTATTTTGATTACACATAAACTGCGCGAAATTATGGCCATTGCCGATCGCTGTACGGTCATCCGCTGGGGTAAATTTGTGGGTACGGTCAAAGTCTCAGAAGTCACGGAAGAGAAACTTGCTGAAATGATGGTCGGCCGGAAAATTTTATTCGAAATTAAGAAAAACGAAGCCCAAATAGGAGATGAAATTTTAAGTATCGAAAACCTTTCTGTCCTATCCGGCAGTGGGGCACTCGGCCTGAAAAATTTCTCTCTCGGGGTTAAATGCGGTGAAATTGTTGGCCTTGCCGGTGTTGACGGTAATGGGCAGGCCGAGCTGGTGGAGGCAATAATCGGTTTACGCAGCATTGAATCGGGCAAAATAATCATTCACGGTACTGATGTAAGTTCTTTTCCGGTTCGTAAACGGATCAGCAAAGGTATGGCCCATATCCCCGATGATCGCCACAAGCACGGTCTGATCCTCGACTACACTGTCCAGGAAAACCTGGTCCTGAAAAACTACTACCTCGAGCCTTTTTCCCGCAGGGGGTTTTTAAACTGGGACCTGATCCGAGAACATGCCAGCCGGGTTATAAAGGATTTTGATGTCCGCGCCGGGGAAGGGCCGGATTCTTCAGCCCGGTCGCTTTCCGGCGGCAACCAGCAGAAAGCGATTGTCGGGCGGGAAATTGACGGCAATCCCGAGATACTTATAGCCGTCCAGCCGACCCGTGGCCTTGATGTGGGTGCAATTGAGTATATCCACAGACGCCTGATTGAACAGCGCGATCAGGGCAAAGCAGTCCTGCTCATATCCCTGGAGCTTGATGAAATTCTCGATTTGTCCGATCGTATTGCGGTAATTAACAGCGGTGAACTGGTTGGCCTCGTCAATGCAGCTGAGACAAACGAAAACGAAATTGGTTTAATGATGGCCGGGGTGAAAAGAGGTGCTACAGCTTGAAAACAAAAGTCAGGGTCAAAAAAGATTTTCTTATGTCTCTTTTTGCCATATTTCTGGGCTTATTAGCCGGTGCTGTGTTGATGGTGGTTACCGGAAACAACCCCTTTGATGGATTTTATTTTCTTTTCCGGGGTGGACTGATGAATATAGAGCGTATAGGTAACACCCTCGGTATGGCTACACCGCTTATATTTTCCGGTTTATCGGTAGCTTTTGCTTTTAAAACCGGCCTTTTTAATATTGGTGGTGCCGGGCAGATGCTGATTGGCGGTCTTTGTGCCACAGCCATTGGCCTCACTTTCGATTGGCCAAGGCCGGCTTTGCTTTTGGTTATAGTGTTTGGCTCCCTGATTGGCGGTGCACTCTGGGCAGCCCTGCCCGGTTACCTCAAAGCAAGGTTTAACGTTCATGAAGTAGTTTCCACGATTATGATGAACTGGATTGCTTACTGGTCCATTTTTTATATTGTGCCTGCATATTTTAAAGGACCCTTTTTGGAAACGGAGTCACAACGTATACCCGAAGCTGCATCGATGAAGGCATCCTGGCTGACATCACTTTTCAGTGGATCTTATATAAATCTAGGCATATTTCTTGCTGTTATATTTGTTGTTATCAGTGCCCTGATCCTGGAGAGAACAACCCTGGGTTACGAGTTGAAAGCAGTCGGTTATAACCGTGATGCGGCCGAGGCTGCCGGGATCAGTGTTAATCGCAATATTATCCTTTCCATGTCTATTGCCGGTGCCCTGGCAGGTTTGGGCGGAGCTACTTTTTATGTCGGTTATGCTTCTAATATGCAGATTGGAGTTTTGCCTGCCCAGGGTTTTGACGGGATTGCTGTTGCCCTTTTAGGGGCTAATTCACCCTGGGGGGTGCTTGCAGCAGCAATTTTTTTCGGCCTGCTGCATACTGGAAAAGGATTTATGAATGCTATGACAGCTATTCCTCCTGAAATAGCCGATACTATTATAGCTACTATTATTTATTTTGCCGCTACATCAGTATTAATTGAACGGAATTGGGATCGGATCAAGAAGTTCAGGGCAGGCGCTCTACTTCGTAAAGTCAAAGAGAGAACCCTTGAAGCAGGCAATGGAGGTGGGCAATAATGGTAGACTTGATTTACCAGCTATTTCCCTATGCTATTGCTTTTACCATACCTCTGCTGATAACCTCACTGGGAGGCCTCTTTAGTGAACGAAGCGGTGTGATCAATATCGGTCTCGAAGGACTTATGCTGATGGGCATGTTTGTCGGTGCCCTGGTTATATCAAGTACTGAAGTGATCTATCCCGGCACAGCTGTATGGATTGGCCTTTTTACGGCAATGTTCTTTGGGGCTTTATTTGCCACTCTGCATGCTTTTGCCTGTGTTACATTAAATGCAAACCAGGTTATCAGTGGTATCGCAATTAACATGATTGCCTCAGCAGTTACTGTATACTTGGCCCGTTTAATAACTGGCAGTGGTAATGTTCAGATTATCCGTGGTTTAAGCCGGGTGACCATTCCTGTTTTGTCCGAGATACCCATTCTTGGCAGGCTATTATTCACCCAGACATACGCTACAACCTGGTTTATACTTTTTATTTTAGCAGCGGCGACATTTTTACTTTATAAAACTCGTTTCGGTTTACGTTTGCGAGCCTGTGGAGAGCATCCCCATGCAGCTGATGCAGCAGGTGTTAATGTCTACCTTATGCGCTATTTTGCTGTTCTTATCTCAGGAGCTTGCGCTGGGCTTGGTGGTGCAACATTTATTGTCACTCTCTCTGGTGAGTTTAACGGAACTGCTGCCGGGCTTGGTTTCCTGGCTCTGGCTGCCTTGATTTTCGGGCAATGGAAACCTTGGGGCATCCTCGGGGCGACATTCTTTTTTGGTTTTGCCAGTACTATTGCCAATGTATCTCAGGCTGTTCCGATCCTGGCCCAGATACCCGGTATTTATCTGAAAACGTTTCCGTATGTTGTTACATTGATTGCCCTGGTCCTTTCTTCTAAATCATCTCAAGCCCCGAAAGCGATTGGGGAGCCATATGATAAAGGGAAACGATAGTAAATCTTTATGGCAGCGTGGTGATCTTTTGCGGGTTTATGATTTGATTTTAAAAAAACGCAATGGTTTTGCTCTGAGTGGAGCTGAAATTGATTTTATCATTAAAGGTTATGTTGATGGTGGTATACCTGACTATCAGATAGCGGCTCTGGTTATGGCTGTTTTTTTTCAGGGCATGACTGAAGATGAAGCTCTATCCCTGACCATGGCCATGGTTGATTCCGGCGATACAATTTCTTTAAAAGAAATCCCGGGGATTAAAGTAGATAAACACAGCACCGGTGGAGTCGGTGATACAACTACCCTGGTTCTAGCTCCGCTGGTGGCAGCATCAGGAGCTCCTGTCGCCAAGTTATCAGGTCGTGGACTCGGACACACCGGTGGCACCCTGGATAAACTGGAGTCTATTCCCGGCCTGAGGACGGAGATGTCTATAGAAGATTTTATTGCCGCCGTTAAAGATATCGGTTTGGCGGTGGCCGCTCAAACCGGTAACCTGGTCCCCGCTGATAAAAAACTTTATGCCCTTCGAGATGTTACGGCGACGGTCGACAGTATGGCCCTGATTGCTGCCAGTATCATGAGTAAAAAGCTGGCAGCAGGAGCCGATGCACTTGTCCTTGATGTTAAGTTCGGTGACGGTGCGTTCCTGAAGGATCAGGTTCAAGCATTGGAACTGGCAAGAATAATGGTAGATATTGGTTCTAAAGCCGGTCGTAAAACTGTGGCCCTGGTGACTGATATGAACCAACCCCTGGGCAGGGCAGTCGGTAATGCCCTGGAGGTTAAAGAAGCGATTAAGACTCTGCGCGGTGAGGGTCCTCCCGATTTAGAAGAATTATGCCTGGTTTTAGGCGGTTGGATGCTCTACCTTGCCGAAAAAGCTACCAGTCCTGAAAAGGGGAAAAATATCCTTAAGAAAGTGATTGAAAATGGTGCCGCCCTGAATAAATTCAGAGAAATGATAAAAAGACAGCACGGTGATATTATGGTAACCGAGGATCTCTCCCTGCTGCCGGAAACGGAAAGGCAATTTGAAGTCAAAGCGGCAATAGAAGGGTATGTAAGCCTTCTTAAAGCTGAAAGAATCGGAATGGCGGCAATGACTCTGGGCGCAGGCCGGGAAAAAAAGGATTCAACAATTGACCCTGCAGTTGGTATTATGATTGAGAAAAAAATGGGTGACATGGTCAAAAAGGGAGACACACTGGCTGTATTACACGCTCGTGCAGATTTATTACCGGATCAGATTGAATCAATCAAGCAAATGGTTATATCCGCCTATGAGTTTGTTAACGAACCGGTAAATCTGCAACCGCTTGTATTAGGCGTTGTCAGGCAGAACGGAGGTAAAACAGATGTCTTTTAAACTGGCCGGTTATATCGACCATACCTTGCTTAAACCGGAAGCAACCGGGCGGGATATTGTTAAACTTTGCAAAGAAGCGGTTGAATACAGTTTTTATGCTGTCTGCATCAATCCCTCTTATGTCAATACTGCAGTCAAAGAGCTGCAGGGCAGCCCGGTAAAAGTTTGTGCCGTGGTCGGTTTTCCGTTGGGAGTAACGTCGACTACGGTTAAAGCTTTCGAAGCGGTTGAGGCTGTGGACGGTGGGGCCGAAGAAATTGATATGGTAATTCATGTCGGAGCCCTCAAGGAAGGCAGTACACGATATGTAATCGATGATCTGTCCGCTGTTGTTAAAGCGGTGAAGGGTAAAACCGTCAAGGTGATTATCGAGACCGGTTTGCTTGATAAGGAAGAAAAAATTACTGCCTGCCGTTTGGTTAAAGAATCGGGGGCAGGCTTTGTAAAAACCTCAACCGGTTTTGGACCGGGCGGGGCTACGATTGCCGATATACAGCTGATGCGCGAAACGGTTGGCCCGGATTTGGGAGTCAAAGCTTCGGGCGGCATTCGCACTGCGAAGGCAGCCCGAGAGATGATTGAAGCCGGGGCTGACAGGATCGGCACCAGTTCAGGAATAGCAATAATCCAGGGATAATTCTGTTTTCCAATCTGGTTTATATAAGAGTTGACAAACCAGCTAAAAGTTTTGACAGCTTAATTAAACTGGCGGGTCTGCGTGTAAGACAGTGTGTAACTAAAAGTGGTCATGCTTTGTTAACATAAGCCCTTAATGAATATAAGTCGGATGGGGAGAAACTTTGACAAAGCGGACTGGAGTAGGCTAAAATGAAGATAAGATAAGACAATATTAACCGGTCAAGCGCCGGTATTTATTTTGCAGGGGGAATTAAATTGCGCAGCCGTTTTATGATCATCATCTTTGCAGTTGTCATCTTTGGGTCACTCCTGCTGGCTGGGACAAATTTTTATTTGGATTTGCTTTGGTTTACAGAATTGGATGTGGAGCAGGTATTTTGGACCCAAAATCTTATGCGCTGGGGTTTGCGTATTGGCGCATTTATTTTCATGTTCGCTTTTCTTTTTATTAACCTTATGGTGACCAGGCCTTATGTAATGAGTTTTCCCAACCTGGCTCTTCGGGAAAGATTAATGGCAACCGGATTTATGCGCTACCTGACCCCGCGACGCCTGGCAATTTATTTTCTTATTGCAGCGGCTGTATTGTCTTATCTGTTTTCAGGTTATACAGGAAGCTTTTGGATGGAAGTATTGAAATATTTTAACCAGGTTTCTTTTGGAATCAATGATCCAATTTTTGGGGCTGATGTTGCTTTTTATGTTTTCGGTCTTCCGTTCTACCGCTTAATTTATGGTTTTTTGATGATGACCGTGGTGATCACCTTAATCTTAGTAGGAGCTATCTATCTGCTGCTGAACCCTCCATCACAGGGTAAACAGGGTTGGACACTCCCTCCGGTCAAGGGAATCAGCCACCTGGGAGTCTTGCTATCTCTTATATTCGGTTTGAAAGTTTGGGATTACCGGCTCAAGCAGTTGGAACTGCTTTTATCCGAACGGGGAGTGGTCTACGGGGCCGGCTATACTGATATAAATGCCAATTATACGGTTCTAACGATTTTAATGATCCTGGCTGGGCTGATAACCCTTGTTTTCCTGGCTAACATTTTTTTACGCCGTTACCGTATATTCGTATATGGAATTTTGGCTCTGACAGGAGTTTCGCTCCTGGGAGGATGGGCCTACCCGGCCGCTATTCAGGGTTTTGTGGTCGAACCAAGTGAATTTACCTATGAAAGGGAATATCTGGCCCATAATATAGAATTTACTCGTCAGGCTTACGGTATAGAGCAGTTTGGAACGCGCCCTTATGATCCGGGCGAACCGCTCACCTGGGATGATCTGCGCGATAACCCGGGGACAATAAACAACGTGCGCCTCTGGGATCATCGGCCCCTTTTAACTACTTTTAACGAGCTGCAGGCGATCCGTCTTTACTATCGTTTTACCGATGTCGATATAGATCGTTATGTAATCGATGGTGAATACCGTCAGGTTATGCTGGCCGCCCGTGAACTGGATAAAAGCCGTCTTGCAGAGCAGGCCCAGACCTGGGTAAACCTGCACCTGCAGTGGACGCATGGATATGGCGTAACGATAAGCCCGGTCAACGAAGTAACTTCTGAAGGCTTGCCGCGTTATTTCCTGGGCGACATTCCTCCTGCCGGAGCCCTGGAGTTAGATAACCCAGCCATCTATTTCGGTGAACTGACCGATGATTATGTGATAATCAATACAGCGACACCGGAATTTCATTATGCCACAGCCGGTGACGAAAATGAATTTATTTTTTATGATGGCGATGCCGGGATACCACTGCAGAATATATTACGCAGAACCCTTTTTGCCCTTAAATTCGGGGAATACAGGATTCTAATATCAAATGAACTGAACAATGATAGCCGTATCCTTTTTGATCGCAATATCCATGAACGGGTGCGTAAGATTGCACCGTTTTTGCGCTACGACGGGGACCCATATATTGTGGTTAACGACGGACGATTATTTTGGATTCAGGATGCTTATACCGTTACCGGAAATTACCCTTATTCAGCTCCTTATGGCAATATTAATTATATCCGCAACTCTGTGAAGATCGTAATTGATGCTTATAACGGAAATGTTAATTATTACATTATCGATCCTGATGACCCCATGGTTCAAACCTATGCTGATATATTCCCGCAGTTGTTCTTGCCTTTTGAGGAACTCCCTGAGGGTTTAATTGAACATCTGCGTTATCCCGAGGATCTCTTTAACCTGCAGGCCCAGATTTACAAGCTCTACCATATTACCGATCCCAATATTTTCTATACCAGAGAAGATCTCTGGGATGTACCTATGGAGCAGTCTTTCGGGCAGGAACAGTTGATGGAGTCCTATTACACAATTTTAGAACTGCCCGGTTATGATGAGCCAGAATATGTTCAGATCTTGCCTTTTACGCCTGATAAGCGAAATAATATGATTGCCTGGATGGTTGCTCGCTGCGATCAACCCAATTACGGAAATGTCGAGGTCTTCGAATTTCCCACGGAAAGGGTTATACTCGGCCCGAAACAGGTTGAAAACAGGATTGATCAGAGCACTGAAATATCGGAACAGTTCACACTTTGGGGACAGGTTGGTTCCAGTGTAATCCGCGGTAACCTTTTAGTTCTGCCGATCAACAATGCCCTGCTATATGTCGAACCGATCTTCCTGGAAGCCGATCGGGGTGGTTTGCCTGAACTGGCCCGGGTCATTGTGGTTTACGATGAAACAGTTGTCATGGAAAATACTCTGGAAATGGCCTTAATCCGTATCTTCGGTGAAATAGGAGTCTTGCCGCCGGATCTCGATCCGGACGAACTGCCTGATGATATGCCGGAAGATGATCTTGTCCCTCCCGATGACTCTCCAATTATTGACGACGCTGTGTTGGCTGAGTTAATCAGATCGGCGCAGGAAGCATATACCGAGGCTATAGAGTTCCAGCAGGCCGGTGACTGGGCCGGTTACGGTGAAAAAATCCGGGAACTGGAGCAAATTCTTGACGATCTTGCCCGCCTTGCACCCTGATCATAGATGGGAGGGTGACCATTGCCGTCTGATGAATATGTTATCTATACCGATGGTGCCTGTTCAGGAAACCCAGGTCCTGGAGGCTGGGGCGTAGTGATCAGACGCGGAGATTCTGAGAAAGAGATTTCCGGAAGAGAAGCTATGACTACCAACCAGCGCATGGAGTTAAAAGCTGCCGTGGAAGCGCTGCGCTCGGTTCCAACCGGTTGTAAAGTTAGGCTGCACAGTGACAGCGCCTACCTGATCAATAGCTTTCGACAGGGATGGATGAAACGCTGGGTGAGGAATGGTTGGTTGACCAGCAAAGGCAATCCGGTCGAAAACCAGGATCTCTGGAAAGAACTCCTGGAACTTTCAAAACTGAATACTGTTGAGTGGATCAAGGTGCAAGGGCACGGGACCGATCAAACCAATCAGCGCTGTGATCTTTTAGCCCGCAGAGCAATTGAATGTAACGAATCAGATGATGGTGGAAAGGCCCGGGAAAATACCGGCAGCCCAGGCATGCCAGGCAGTAAAGAAGCAGGTAGAATTCGCCGGTTAGGCCTCCTGACAGGCGGAGGAGATTGCCCGGGCTTGAATGCGGTAATCAGGGCAGTGGTTAAGGGGGCAAGTTATAATTATGATATCGAGGTAGTCGGTTTTAATAACGGTTTTAAAGGCCTGGTTGAAAACGATGCCTGCCTGATTAGTGATATTGCTGTGTCGGGTATTCTTAACCGCGGAGGCACAATTCTTGGAACCTCCAATCGTGATAACCCCTTTGATTATCATCCCGGCGGTTCTGATTACAGTGAAACAGGTGTTGATCGTTCCAAAGATGCCATTGAAAATCTGAAAAAATGGGATATTGATTGCCTCGTGGTAATTGGTGGCGACGGCAGCCTCTTTTTAGCTCATCGTTTTAGTGAACTGGGTGTTCCTATTATCGGTATTCCCAAAACAATTGACAATGATCTGCCGGCAACCGACGTTACCTTTGGCTTCGATTCAGCTGTAACCACTGCTACCGAAGCGATTGACAAGATTCATACTACTGCCGAGTCGCATCACAGGGTTATGGTAGTTGAGGTTATGGGCCGCCATGCGGGTTGGATTGCGCTGCATGCTGGCATGGCCGGTGGAGGTGATATCATATTAATTCCTGAACTGCCGTTTGAATATACCTGCATTGCCGAAAAAATTGCAGATCGCCGCCGCAGCGGTAAGAAATTTAGCATTATTGTTGTAGCCGAGGGGGCTTATGAAGCCGGAAAAGAGCCGGTTTATCAACAAAAAGGAGATGTTAAAAGGCTGGGCGGGATCGGTCCCTTGATTTCGCGTGAAATTGAGAAGCGCACAGGCATGGAAAGCAGGGCCACCGTTCTGGGTCACCTTCAGCGCGGTGGCAGTCCAACTTCGTATGATCGAATTCTTGCCACTCGTTTTGGCGTTAAAGCGGTTGAACTTTTTCGGGCCGGACGCTTGAACGAAATGGTCTGCCTGAGAGGAAATCTTATTGATTCTGTTCCACTGGAAGAGGCTGTTTCAGGGATCAAGATGGTTGATCCCGCCAGCGAAATTGTGCGAACCGCTATCGCAGTAGGCACTTCGTTCGGCTGTTCTCTTTAAGAGGGTTGTGTCCGGCAGTATCAAATTAAGCCTGGCAGCAATAGCTAAGGTTTCAGCTGTAGCGCTTGCACTTACAAGATAGTTAAATTTGTGGCTTAATTGAAATGATAATATAGATTACCAGTATGGTGAAAAGCAGCATTATAAATCCTGCTGCCAGATCGATTCTTCCCAGGTGCAGGGTTTTCATTTTTGTCCTACCTTTACCTCCGGTATAACTCCTTGCCTCCATGGCTACAATTAATTCTTCAGCTCTCTTGAAGGCATTAATAAACAAGGGAAGGAAAACGGGAAATAGTTTTCTCGTTTTTTGTAGGAAGTTACCACGATCGAAGGCAACTCCACGTGCCATTTGTGCTTTAACGATTTTATCCAGCTCTTCGGCCAGAATCAAGACGAAACGCAGGGCAATTACCATGGTCATTACCAGTTCCTGGGAGGGAACGCCAATTGTGCGTAGTGGTTTCAGCAGGCTTTCCAATCCGTCTGTGAGGCTGACTATTGAAGTAGTCAGGGTTAAAATAGTAGTAACTATAAACAGAAAAAGAACCCGCAAAGTTATCAGGTTGCCCATATGTAACCCCGCATCGGTGGCGGTAAAGATCCACCACGAAAATAAAACTTCGGCCCCGGGGGTTGAGTATAAAAACAGTTGGAAAACCCACATTAAAACAAGGACAGGAAGCATTGGTTTAAGGCCGCAGATAGCAAAGTTCATGGGGATACCGGCGGTTATGATCACCGCTGCGGTGAAGATTACAAAGACACCATACGCTTCATAAGATCGAATGAAGAGAAGAAGGGTAATCAAAAAAGCGGCAGCAATAATTTTTGTTCTTGGATCAAGACGGTGAATTGAGGTCGTTCCGGGCAGATAAACCCCTAAAGTAATATTTTTTGTCAGCTCCATTAATCAGCCACCCTCCCTTCCTGCAGTGAAGCGGCAATTGATTCGAGAGCTTCTTCGAGATTAAGGATAGCGGGAGGCAGGCGATAACCAGCAGAGCGAAGTTTATCGGCAATAACCATCACTTCAGGAAGCTCCAAACCAATTGAATATAGTTCTGCTGATTGTGAAAAGACATCCCTTGTCTTTCCGTCGAAGGCAATCCGGCCCCGGTCAATTACAACTATTCTTTCAGCCAGTTCGGCAACTTCATCCATGCTGTTTGATATATATATTATAGTAATATTTTTTTCACGGTGCAGTTTCCTGATTACACTGATAATTTCTTCCCTGCCCCGTGGATCAAGGCCGGCAGTTACATCATCAAGAATTAATATTTGTGGTCGGCAGGCTAAAACTCCTGCTATGGCTGCCCGCCTTTTTTGCCCTCCGCTTAAGGTAAAAATATCCCGTCCTAAAAAAGCAGAAGAATCGAGCCCGACTTGTTCCATGACTTCAAGGACCCTGCATTCTATCTCTTTAACCGTCAGCTTCTGGTTTTTAGGGCCAAATGCAATATCTTCGCCTACAGTAGGTGCGAAAAGCTGGTAGTCAGGGTTTTGAAATACATAACCGACTTCATGTCTTAGTTTAACCAGGGCAGCTTTTTTATCGGAAGTATCGCAGTTGTTTATGATTACTTTACCCTGCTGGGGAATAAAAAGGGCATTGAAATGCTGGGCCAGCGTAGTTTTTCCGGACTGAGTGGGTCCGATAATGCCGACAAATTCACCGTCTTTTATACTGAGATTAATATGATGGAGCACTTTTTTTTCAAATGGGGTTCCTTTTTTATAACTGTGGCAGAGATTGCTTACTTCAATCGGCATATGCTGTCAATAAGCTCCTCGGAATGGATAATATCATCAGGCAACAGGAATCCTTTATTACGGAGGCCTGTTGCGAGTTGTGCGGCAACCGGAAAATCAAGACCAAGATTTATTATTTCATCTCTCCGGCGGAAAATTTCAAAAGGAGCACCTTCCAACTTAATTTCGCCCCTGTCCAGAACAATCATCCGATCGCAGTGTACAACTTCGCTCATATAATGAGTCAAAAGTACAATAGTAATTCCTTCCGCACGGTTAAGTTGCAGCACATTTTCGATTACCTCCCGCCTGCTGCGCGGGTCAAGGTGGGCTGTTGGCTCATCAAGGACAATACAGCTTGGTTTCATGGCCAAAACACCGGCAATGGCTACCCGCTGTTTTTGACCTTCCGAAAGGGAACTCGGTGATTCAAGGCGGAGATCTTCAAGATTTAAGGTGTCGAGAGCCCAATCGACTCTTTCTCTTATCTCATTAGGGGGAAGACCCAGGTTTTCAGGCCCGAAGGCTATATCTTCTTCTACAATACTGCTGACCAACTGGTTATCAGGATTCTGAAAGACCATGCCTACCAATTTGCGGATAGCGGCGGTATTAACTTTATCGGAGGCAGAAAGGCCTTCCACAAACACTTTGCCTTTCGTTGCAGTCAGTAAACCGTTGAAATGACGGGCCAGGGTAGACTTTCCTGAACCATTCTGACCGGTGACGGCCAGCATTTCACCTTGATGAACCTGCATGTTGACACTGCTTAATGCTTTAATTGCTTTGCCGCTGCCGGCCCTGTAAGTATATGAGAGGTCAATTGCCTCGATTAACGGATTCAAATCCAATACAGCCCCTTAAACCCTGCCTGGCACAGTATGATTTACGCTTACCCTTCTGTTGGCCTGATTCTTTGGATACCTTTAACCAGGATCACTGTTAATACGGCAGCAATAATTAGCTCAGGCACGCCGTGGAGAACCCCGACCGAGATAGAGACTTCGGCCGGCAGGTAACCTCTCCAGGTTGCCATACCAAGGACCAGTACGGTATTGGTTGCCGAACCGAACGCACCGGCTAAAGCGCAAGCTAAAACATTGTTAATCTTTTTCGTGGAATAATAGATTAAAAATGCGACAACACCAATAAAAAGGCGGGGTACGACTGAAACAAGCGGATCGGCAAAAAAAGGAGCTCCCGGCTGCAGAAAACTAAATAAACCAAAAATTGCTCCGGTAATCAAGCCCACCACCGGTCCCTCCAGCACACCGCCCAGGATAGCCGGTATATGCATAATCGTTGCATGGCCGGCCGGCGTAGGCACCGGGATAAACCCTAAGCGGGTTACACCCAGTAGGATAGATATTGCTCCGAGGATTCCTGATATGACGATTTTACGGACGGATAAGTTCATTTTTTAATTCCTCCTGTGATTCTGACTAAGCACGATTAAGTTCTACAACTGTGTGGCTGAATCCTTCACTGGCTCAAGCAGATTTGATAATCCGTTTAACCTATATATTATAATAAGTGCAGAAGGAATCATATACCCAATTGAAGAATTAGGCTATAGTATTTAGCATATTTCAAAATAAAAGATAGGAGATAAACCAAATGATAAAGCATTATAGCATATTATCTGCATTGCTTATCATAGTTTTCCTTGTCTTAGCTGCATGTGGCAACGAAGAAAAACAACTACCTCCGACCGGCACTTCTGTAGGCGGCTCCGTTCTGGAAACAGGTTTGGAAATTGACCAAGAACTGCTTATTATTTCGGCCCAGACAACATTTATGCCCAATGAGATATTTTATTTTTACTTTTATAATAATGCGGTTTTTGGTTCCGGGCAGGTGACTGTCCAGTTGGTTGAAAACAGCAACGAAAAAGTGCTTGCTCAAAGTAATTATGAAGTTGACCCGGATGATGATTCTTTAACCGATAAAATCTGGTTCGGAAGCCCCGGGAGGTACACCATAGTTGTGAAAGTCGGCGGTGAAATCAGGGCAACACAGGAAGTAATTATCGAATAATGACAATCTGCAAATTGATATGGAAAAGACTCTGACTGAGGGCCTTATGCGATAATTTCCACGATATAAATACCCTGTAATCAAAATATTATAAACGAGGCCGGGATTTGTCCCGGTTTTTTTATTTCTCGAAGATAGGCAGGAATAATCATTATACCGTCGAATAAGCAGAGAGGTGTCAAGCCACTTATTTAATGTCAATCTGCGCTGGAGGATACTGCTTTAATGAATTTCAATAGACGTCTGGCCCTGGTTTGCCTGATTGTGTTGATCATGTTTCTATTACACAATAGTTTTTGGCTCTGGGATCTTGATGCCCGGCTGCCATTGCTTTTTGGTTTTATGCCTTTTGCTTTTTCTTTCTATGTCGGTTACGCGGTACTGGCTTTAATAGCAATGAAGCTTATCGTTGCATTGGCCTGGCCTGACCCACCTGCGGATGTGATAAAGTTGATCAAAGAGAAGGAACCCTCTGACTGATGACCAGCATTATTGGAATTGCCGTACTGTTAATTTATCTTTTTGTTTTGATCCTGCTGGGTGCATACGGCGCAAGGGTAGGTTTAAAAACCCGGGAAGATTACTTCCTGGCCGGGCGGAATCTCAGCAGTATTGGCATATTTATGGCTTTATTTGCCAGCAATATTACAGCTTTTACCATAATAGGCCATGCCGGGTTCGCTTACGAAGTAGGCTACGGTGCTTACGGTTATGTTATTGGTTGGAGCATATTTATTACTCCTTTTACTTTTTACCTGGTCGGTTACCGCTCCTGGCTTCTGGGTAGGTATTATGGTTACGCTACTCAACCCCAGGTATTTGGCGGTATATTTAATAGCAAAATGATTGCCCTGTTGTTCCTGGTTTTACTTCTTTATTATACTTTGCCTTACCTTGTTGTCAGTGTCATCGGGGGCAGCCTTGCTTTTACAACCATCACAGATGGTGTAGTTCCATACTGGTTGTCATCGGTTATTATTATCAGTGTATCTTTAATATACACTTTGCCTGCCGGGATGAGAGGTACCGTCTGGACTGATATTTTTCAGGGGACCATTTTCCTGGTGGTTGCGGTATTGCTGCTGGTTGCCCTAGCCCAGGCTCTTGGGGGTTTTACTGCTATAACGGAACGGATCCTGCAGGTTAATCCGTCTGTGCTGCAGAGAGGCCGGTCACCACAGCTTGCGCCTATAAACTGGTTTAGCTTTTCATTCATCAATTCCATTGCAGTGATCGTATTTCCGCAGATGTATACCCGAATTCTTGCCGCCCGCAGCAGCAGTAATCTAAAGAGGGTCAGTATATATTATCCCCTGGCTCTTGCAGCCATATTTGGAGTCTCTACTCTGCTCGGGGTCTGGGGTTCAGTGGCTGTTCCTGGATTGATGGGAAAAGATGCAGATAATATTGTGCCTTTACTAATTCATCGGTTTCTTTCACCTGCCTGGATGATCCTTGGTTTAGTGGTTATCCTTGCTGTGGTTAAATCATCCATCGACTCCCAGCTTCTATCTGTGACACACCTGGTTACCGACGACTTTTTGCCCCGCCTGAAACGTTTAAATTCTCAACAAGCTGTTTTCTGGGGCCGAATACTGCTGATTGTCTTTGCTGCGATAGCTTATTATATTGCCCTTGTACGTCCGGCAGCGATTTTAAGTATTGCCGCTTTTGCTTTTTCCGGATTCTCCGTGATGCTGCCGGTAATGATAGGCGCCTTATATTGGCCGCGTGCCAACAAATATGGAGCCTGTGCAGCTCTGATCCTACCGGCAGTAATGCTCCATCTCTGGTATTTGAATATTATACCGGCCTGGACAACTTTTGGTTTTATGCCGGTATTCCCTTCCTTTATCCTGGCTATAATGACGCTGGTTGCAGTTTCATACCTGACACCTGCTCCACCGCCTGAACAGCGGGAAAAAACCTTCGCAATTTTTGACAGGGTTTTCAAGGACACAGTTAATAAACCGGTAATCAGTATTAAAAACAAAATAGGATAATTCATTTTACTTTACAGATTATTTTATACAAACTTATGTCACTGATAAACGCAGCAAACAATCGAAACCGCCGGTTAAGCCGCGATCTTTCCAATCGCCTGCTGGTAATCGTTACCCTGGCCTATATTGCCGGTATTGTAATCAGCCGTCTCTGGTTGGAGCTTTCACCATCTGCTTATTATTCGGTTGGCCTTTTTCTGTTTTTGCTTTCAACTGCTCTCTACCTGCGATATATATCTTTCTACAGGGCATTTCTTATACTTGTTGTCACCGTGGCCGGAGGATCTGCCTTTTTCTTTGCTGTGCAGCATTCAGATGATAGTTTGATTAACTATGCCGGTTTTCCAGTAACTGTGGATGGAACAGTGGTTGAAGAGCCGATTTTCCATGCCGACCATACTGCTTATCGTTTAAGTATTAATGTGGTTGAGACAAGTGAAGGAAGTTTTCCGGTAACTGGAACATTGTTGGCTAAAATCTACGGTGATGGAGGGGAGAATTACTGGTTTGGTGAACGTCTCCGCCTGAGTGGCACTATTATCGAACCTCGGGGCCGGCGCAATCCGGGTGGGTTTGATTACCGCTTTTACTTGCTCAGCCAGGGTGTTGATGCCTTGATTTATCCCGCCAAAGCCAGGGTAAGTTCTCTGGGTCCGGGTGAGGTTGGCAAACCGACTGAATCGGCAGCAATAATACGCAGTGCTATGACGGAGTCTATAAAAAGCGCTTTGCCTTCACCTTCAGCCGAGTTATTAACAGCAATCCTTTTTGGACAAAGAGATCAGTTGCCGCCAGAGGTCGAAGAAAATTTTCGCCGGGCAGGTGTCGGACACCTGATGGCCGTTTCAGGTTTGCATGTAGGTATAATAGCCACCATGATTCTCGGCTTATGGCGGCGACTGAACCTGAAAGGGAATCTGCCGCTGATTCTGGCAATAGCGTTGGTTATAGTTTATGCTTACCTGACTGGTATGCGCCCATCAGCATTAAGGGCTGCTATAATGGTTTCCATAGCCCTGGCTGCCCTGCTTCTGGACCGGGAAAGAGATTTACCTACGGCAGTTGCTTTTGCCGCCCTGGTTACTCTCTTTATCAATCCTCTCCTGCTTTTTACGATTGGTTTTCAGCTCTCTTATGCGGCCACCCTTGCCCTGATATATATTTACCGCCCCCTGGAAAGGATATTGATTGATCTAAACTGTCCCCGTTATCTGATTGCTCCCCTTGTAGTAACCATTGCAGCGCAGATCGGTGTTCTTCCACTTTGTATTTACTATTTTCAATATATACCAACAGGCGTCCTTCTTTTTAATTTGCTGTTGTTGCCAATGATTGCTTTAGTTGTTGGATTGGGTTTAACCGGAGCTTTAATAAGCCTTGTTTTTCCCGCGGGAGGAGCTTATCTGCTCTGGGCCTCTCGTCCGCTTCTGGAATTGATGTTGTTAATAACATCAATAAGCAGCCTTCCGGGTTTCTATGTCCCCCTTAAGCCTCCCGGGATCCTTTTATTATTTATATTTTATGGTTTCCTGACAGCGTCACTCTTATTGTATTATCGCTGGGAAAACCATACTCGCTTATTGGGGAAAATATCTCTACTTGATTATGCGCAGTTAATTTTTCACAGACTGTTGCCTGGTAAACGTATTCGCATGCATATTGTTGGAGGGTCAGTTCTAATTCTGGCCATAATTTTTGTTTGGTCGGGACTATTACTGCCATCACAGTCAATGCTGACAGTGACCTTTATTGATGTGGGACAGGGCGCTTCTGCTTTAGTTGAAGCCCCCTGCGGGGCGGTAATCATGATTGATGCGGGAGGTGTACCCGCCTGGCGAAGCGACCCGGGGGAGATAGGTGAAAGAGTGCTGCTGCCTTTCCTCAGGCGCCAGGGGATCCGCAGCATCGATCTGGCTGTAATTACTCATCCCCACGAAGATCATTTCGGAGGATTTATCTCCATGGTTGGTGAAATTGACCTTAAAAAGATACTGATTTCTCCGATTGCAGGCAACACGGAGCACTACGGTGACCTTCTCAACCAGGCACAATTAGCAGGATCGGTAATCAGCCAATCTGTTAATGGGCAAATTTGGCTTTGTGGCCCCGATTTAACATTGGAGATTGTTGGTCCCCCGGAACCCCTTTTGAGGGGCACAAACAGCGATCTCAACAACAACTCGATCGTATTTTTCCTGCATTATGGTGAAATTCGGATGCTATTCACAGGAGATATCGAAGATGCAGCAGTTATCGATCTTTTCGGGCGCCGGGTTGATCTTCGGGCTGATTTGCTGCATGTTCCGCACCATGGCGGCTTTATGGAAGCTATGCCTGCATTTATAGAAGCTGTCAGGCCTTCTCTTGCTGTTATCCAGGTAGGCCCGAATTCTTTTGGTCATCCCCATCCTTATATTATCGGCGTCCTTGAAGCGGCCGGTGTTCCGATCTACCGTAACGATCACCACGGAGCGGTTATAGTAAAAACCGACGGTAAGGCGATCAGGGTCACTACCACAGAGCAGCCTACTCTGGTCAGGCAATAAATTTCTATACATAACAGGAAAACATTTCATTTCGAAGAAACTAATTATTTATGATTTGATTGTTCAAAGATATTCCAAAATCTTAAAAATAAAAAGGAAAGGCGGGAGAAAGTCATTATGGAGCCGGATGAGATAGCCCAGCTGATTACTCAAAACGATAATGATTCCCGCCGCGCTCTTTTCGAAGCGTACTATAAGCGCACTTTTGCAGTTGTCTATAATATATTGCGGCGCCGTGAAAATGCTGAAGATATAACCCAGGATGCCTTCATCAAGGCCTTTCAGAACCTTCATCAATTGCAGGATGAGACTAAATTCGGAGCCTGGCTGGCCGTAATTGCCTCGAACCTGGCCCGCAATTACCTGAAACGGGAAAAGAAAATTTTGCTGACTGATGAACTGCCGGAAATCCGGTCTGCTCCCGCATCAAATGACACGGAAGAGGCAGCCATGCGCAGTTTGCAGGTAGATCAGGTCAGGACGGCAGTCAGAGCCCTGCCACCCGATCAATACCAGGTAATAGTTCTCCAGTATTACTATGATTTAAAAGTAGATGAAATTGCCGCTATACTTAATATAAGAGCCGGAACGGTTAAGTCGCGTCTTTTTCGCGCCAGGCAAAAATTGGCAGAATCGTTGGAACCTGAAGTGAGTTAAGTTTGTCTTTAATTAAAAGGAGGTGACCGGGATAAATGTCTAAAAAATCCAACCTGAAATTATATGATGACTTAATCAGGAAAGCAGTGGCTATGGAAATAGATTGTATCGAAGTTGAACAGGCTGGAAAGGCCTGGCAGAACATTGAATCTAAACTGGAACAATCCCGGCCATCTTACCGACCCCGGTTTTTAGGCTTTACCTGGGGTCGTGCTGCTGCGGTTGCTGCCGCCTGCCTTGTCCTTGTCGCGGGCGGCCTCGGCATTTTTCGGACTGCCCAGCACTCCGTTCCTCTTGCAGACTCCGAGATGCCTGCAGAGCAGGCTGATGAAATTGGTGTACTGCGGGTTGAAGATGATGTTGATTTGACTGAAACCACGGAAAAGGAAGCCGGGAGGGGAGAACATGATTTGCAGGTTTTTTTGGGTGTACCTGACCCTATGCCTCCGGCCTGGCCTCAATCTTTACCTGGGGATTATATGCTTGATGAAGAAATTATTTTTATTGAAGCCGGTGAACCTGAATACCGGGGAGCAATTTACTTCAGCAGCAATACTGCGCTGCTCCTGGTTAAATCAGAAGTTCACGGTCAAGGAATACCGGAATTTTTAGATCACCTGGGAGATCATATCAAGGCTGAGTTGGGAGATATAGATCTATTAAATAGATATACATACATATCAGTTGAAGAACATCCGGGCCTGGCCTGGCAGGATAACGGGGGCAGCCAGGCCTTACTGGTTCTTTTTGGTGATATAGACATAGAAGAGCTTAAAAGAATAGCTGCTTTCCTTGATTAAATAATTATATCGTTCAAGGCTTGATATATTTCATCATATTGCGAAGTTTCTTGCCAACGCTAGCAATCAGATGATTTTCTTCTATTTTTCTGAGTGCCTTGAACTGAGGTTGATTGGCCTGGTTTTCAGTTATCCACTCCAGGGCAAACTGCCCGGTCTGGATTTCATATAAGATCTTTTTCATTTCTTTGCGGACCTGATCGTTTATGATCCTTGGTCCCCTGGTCAGGTCGCCGTATTCAGCAGTATCGCTTACCGAGTAACGCATTCTTTCCAGGCCGCCTTCGTAAATAAGATCAACTATCAATTTAAGCTCGTGCAGGCATTCAAAATATGCCACTTCAGGTTGGTATCCTGCATCTACAAGTGTATCGAAGCTGGCTTTGATTAGCGATGATACCCCTCCACAGAGGATAACCTGTTCTCCGAAGAGGTCGGTTTCCGTTTCTTCCTGGAGGGTGGTTTCAATTACCCCGGCGCGGGTACAGCCGATACCCTTGGCATAAGCGAGGGCCAGCTCTTTTGCTTTTCCGGTAAAATCCTGGTGAATAGCAAGCAGACCCGGAACCCCAGCTCCTTCTTTGTAAAGTCTTCTCAAGAGGTGGCCCGGGCTTTTCGGGGCAACCATAAAGACGTCTACATTTCCAGGGGGAACTACCTGGTTGTAGATGATATTAAAGCCGTGAGAAACCACCAGGGCTTTCCCTTCTGTCAGGTAAGGCAGGACCGATTCTTTATATACTGCCGGTTGGACATTATCTCCAATTAGAATTTGAATGATATCTGCTGCTTTTGCCGCTTCACTTACTGTTGCTACTTCCAGACCGTCTTCTTTAACCTGTTCCCAGCTTTTACTTTCCCTGTAGAGGCCGACTACAACATCAAGACCGCTGTCCTTTAAGTTTTGGGCCTGGGAATGACCCTGGCTGCCGTAACCTAAAACAGCAATTTTTTTATTCTTCAGGATGTTTAAGTCTGCGTCCTGGTCATAATACATAACTGCCATTTGATAAATCCTCCCTGCAAATATGATAACTCTAAATATTAGCTATTTCCGGCAAAAGTCCTGCCTGCTGAAAAATAAAGTCAAAAAAGGGCTAATCCATTTTTAAAGATTAACTTTGTTATATCTTAAATAATAAGAAGCTGGAAATTTGAAAAATAATATTTTTTTGCAGGTATTTTGTCAGCAATAGTTTAATAAATATGATAAACCCTGCTGAAAATTTCAGCACGGATAATTTTATAGGAGGAGGTTGTTTGTATTGAGTTTAAAAGGAACCAAAACTGAGAAGAACATTTTAACGGCATTTGCCGGGGAAGCTCAGGCTCGGAATCGCTATACTTTTTTTGCCAGCCAGGCCAAAAAAGACGGTTACGTGCAGATGTCGGCAATTTTTGAAGAGACTGCTAACCAGGAGAAAGAGCATGCAAAAAGGCTTTTTAAGCTTCTTGAAGGCGGTGAAGTTGAAATTCAGGCTGCTTTTCCGGCCGGTGTTATTGGCAATACTGTTGATAATCTTAAAGAAGCTGCAGCTGGTGAAAACTATGAATGGTCCGAAATGTATCCCGGTTTCGCAACTGTTGCCAGGGAAGAGGGTTTTAATGACATTGCAGATATTTTTGAATCGATAGCAGTAGCCGAGAAGCAGCATGAAAAACGCTACCTGGCCCTGATGGGTAATATTAAAAATGGGACAGTGTTTAAAAAAGATAAACCTGTTAAATGGTTCTGCCGTAACTGTGGTTATGTTGAGGAAGGGCTGGAAGCACCGGATGTATGCCCTTCCTGTGATCATAAGCAGGAACATTTTGAGACTATTTGCGAGAATTGGTAGAGTTCAGAGGAGCCCGGTAAAAAATTGATCGGGTTTCCTTTAAAAACTTTCAAAACCCGGGAGGGTTATCTTTGAAGCTGGTTCGTTTTCTGGATCATCAGATCGTACGTTATGGAAAGCTTGAAAACGAGAATATTGTTGAAATTAATGAACCGGGATCTGATTGGTGCAGTGAACAATTCAGGGAAACCGGAATGAGTTTTGAGCTTGCCAAAATCCGGTTACTTTCCCCATGCCTGCCTTCAAAAATAATCTGCCTCGGTCTAAACTATCGTTCCCACGCGGAGGAAATGAAATATGCCCTGCCAAAAAAACCAATTATTTTTTTGAAGCCGTCCACTTCAGTAATAGGTACAGGAGAAGCAATACTATACCCGCCACAGAGCCGGAGAGTTGATTATGAGGCAGAGTTGGGAGTAGTCATCGGCAGGCGTGCTTACCGGGTTGGGAACTCGGAAGCCCTTGATTACGTTTTTGGCTATACCTGCGCAAACGATGTTACTGCCCGGGATAAGCAGCCGAAGGAAGGGCAGTGGACATATGCCAAGGGATTTGATACTTTTTGTCCACTCGGTCCTGTTATAGAAACTGAAATTAGCAACCCGGAATCTTTGACGGTCAGGGGCTATTTAAACGGCAGGTTGGCTCAGGAAGCGCCAACTTCTGATCACTACTTTTCCGTGGCTCAAATCATTGAATTTGTAGCCGGTTGTATGACTTTACTACCAGGAGATGTGATTATGACCGGAACTCCGGCAGGGATTGGCCCGCTTTCGCCGGGGGATCGTTTTGAAGTATTGATCGAAGGGATCGGTTTGTTATATAATACTGTAACCAAGGTGGAATAAAGGTATATTGGATCGTATTTTTTAACGAAAATTGGTGTTGTCATCAGCCGGTTCATGGTATATAATAAGGTAAGATTACCAGACCGTTCAGGACAAACCGCCCCGGCGGGGTTTGTATAACCTGGAGGGCCCTTTATAAAAGGAGAATGCTTGGGCTGACGGTCAGGAATAAATTTGTATTTAACTTTTTCTCCCTGATGAGGCAGCGTAGCCGCTGTCTCTTTTTTTAGCTGAAAGGAAGGTTTATATCCAAAATGCATATCATTATAGTCGGTGGTGGTGGGGTAGGCTATGAAGTGGCCCGCAACCTGTCGGAAAAAGATCAGGACGTTGTAGTTATTGAGAAAAACGAAATTAAAGCCAGACGGTTTGACGAATCACTGGATGTAATGGTTATTGTGGATAACGGTGCCAATGCTGCCGTTTTAGAGCGGGCAGGCGTTAAAAAAGCAGACATGATGATCGCCGTGACCCAGGTGGATGAAGTAAACATTATTGCCTGCATGTTGGCCAAGCAGTATGATGTTCCGATTACAGTATGCAGGATTCGCAATTCGGGATATGCCGGGGATTCATCGGTTCTAACCCCCAAGCAGCTTGGGATTGATATAGTGATTAACCCGGAGCGGGTTGCCGCCATGGAAATATCAAAAATGCTTCATTTCCCTGATGCCAGCGAAGTGGAATATTTTGACCACGGAAAAGTGATGATGCTTGGAGTGGTTGTTGGTGCTGAAGCGGATATTACCGGAGTGCCCCTGCATAAACTCCCGCTTATTAAAAACTGTATTATCGTAGGGATAAGCGACCCCGATGGCAAATTTATTGTTCCCGGCGGAAATGACGTGATTCATCCGGGTAATAAAATATACCTTCTGGGTGATACCCGCACTTTAAAGGATATCAGTTCACTGCTGCACCATGAAAAGACCAGAGTCAGCCAGGTCACAATATTGGGCGGTGGGATGATCGGCCAGCAATTGGCCCGCCTGCTGGAAGAAAGCAAACAGCCGTTTAATGTAAAATTAATAGAAAAGAATGTGGAGCGCTGTGGAGAACTGTGCCGCCAGTTAGGTAAAACCCTGGTTTTACAGGGAGATGCTACAGAAATCGCCATGTTGAGAGAAGAAGATACGGATAAGGCAGATGCTGTTATCGCCGCTACAGGAGATGATCGCAATAATATCGTTGCTGCCCTACTGGCCCGGCAGTTTGGTGTTAAGAAAATAATTTGCGAGGTTATGAAGCCCCAGTACGTTCCTGTTTACAGTGCACTTGGCATTGACAGCGTTATTAACCCCCGCTTAATCGCTGCATCCCAGATCGTTCGACTGACCCGCCGTGAAGATGTTTTGGCCCTATCAATTTTGCAGGATGAAAAAGCCGAGGTTGTTGAAATCGTCTTACCGGAATCAGCCAGAGTTGCCAATAAAAGAATTGCTGCCGCAAACCTGCCTCGTGGGATGATAATCGGTTCAATTGTTCGCCAGGGAGAGGTAATTATCCCGGGTGGAAATACAAAACTGCTTCCTGAAGACCACCTGGTGATTTTTGCCGTACCAAAGGTCAGCGCTAAATTAGATCGTTTTTTTGCCCCTGATATAAGCAAAGAGGACAGAGAATACCTTCGTAACAAGATGGTTCACATCGAAGAAAGTTGATATCCCGGCCGGCAGGCCGGTAGATCAATGCTCAGCAGGCATGGAGGTTAACCTTTGCGTCGTTTACGGATATTTTATCTGCTTGGCATAATGCTGCTTTTTTTAGCGCTGACCATGTTTCTTTCGGCGCTCTGGTCTTTTGCCGGACAGGGCCCGGATCAGAACGCATTTATAAAGTCAATCTTCCTGACTGCTGCCATCGGGGGATTGCTTTACTGGTTTTTTTCTCCATCCCGGGGCAGAGAGCTCAGTATTATTGAAAATTTTACAGTTGTTACTCTTGCCTGGTTTACAGCAGGGCTATTCGGTGCACTGCCTTATCATTTCTACGGGGTTTTCGGCGGAAACTATATGCATGCTTTTTTTGAATCCGTTTCTGGCTTTACAACTACCGGTGCGACTCTGATAGAAGATATTGAAGCTGTGCCGCGCGGTCTTTTACTCTGGAGGAGTTTTACCCAGTGGCTGGGTGGTATGGGTATCATCGTCCTGTTTCTTGCTGTTTTACCCCGCTTTGGTTTCCGAAGCATGACCATGTTTAAAGCTGAAATCCCGGGTCCGATTGCAGAACGGGTTGTACCGAGAGTTGTTGAAACCGCCCGCCGGCTCTGGTTCATATATGTTGCTTTTACTATTAGCCAAATGGTCCTGCTAATGGCCTGTGGGATCAGTTTTTTCGATTCCCTTGCCCATGCTCTCACAACCATGCCCACAGGTGGTTTTTCCACGTACAACGCCAGTATTGCCGCTTTCAACAACCCCCTGGCTGAAATCGTGATTATTCTATTTATGCTTTTTGCCGGAATCAACTTTGTTTTATATTTCCGCCTGGTTCGTGGGGACTTTAAAGTTTTTAAAAACCCTGAACTGAGGTTCTACCTGGCGGTTATTACAATTGGAATCGTGCTGGTTACAATTAACACTTATGATCTTGCAGATGGTAACATCTTCCTGGCTTTGCGCCAAAGCGCTTTTCAGGTTGTTTCAATAACTACCACTACCGGTTATGCTACCGTAAATTTTGATAACTGGCATCATTTTTCACGTTTATTTCTGCTCTTGCTTATGTTTATAGGTGCCTGTGGTGGTTCAACAGGAGGTTCAATGAAACAGGCCCGGTGGATGCTTATGATTAAATATTCTTTCCGTGAAATTAAACAGCTGGTTCACCCATCATCAATTTCAACAGTTAAACTGGGTGATCAATATGTAAGCGAAGAAGTTTTAAGGCCGGTTATGGGTTTCGGATTTATCTATCTTTCACTGACAGCCCTGGCTACACTTGTCCTGGCTTTTATGGGCCTCGATATAGATACCGCATTTTCGGCGGTGGCTGCAACAATCGGCAATGTCGGCCCCGGCCTCGCAGGAGTAGGTCCTTTGGAGACTTATCAGGTTATTCCAGATACCGGTAAAGCTCTTCTGGCCATAATGATGGTTATTGGACGGCTTGAAATATATACTGTTCTGGTTATTTTCCTTCCCGAATCAAGGCTCTTCTTGACGAGATCCATAAAATAGAAAGGTTGGCTATGCTCACATATCAGGCCCTGGTGAAAAAAATAAATGAGGGTATTTTTAATTCCGTTTACCTTTTTTACGGGGATGAGAGGTTTTTACAGGAAGAGCTGGCGGAACTGCTGGCAGCTGCATATCTCGGGGAGGACATAGATTTTGGCAGAGAAAAAGTGGAAGGTAATAATCTTAGCCTGGAAGAAGTAATAGCCAGGCTCAGTGAGACAGGACTCTTTTCTGAGCGGCGCCTGCTAATCGTTGATAGTCCTCCTTACCTGGCTGCATCAGGCAGGGGCGAACAGGCTGCTTCAGAAGAGGAAAATAAAAATATTGACCGTGGAACTGATTTCACCTCTTTACTTGAAGACTATATTAATCGGCATACTTCCGGGATACCGGGCAGTATACTCGTATTTCTGGCTTCAAGAATAGATCGCAGGAAGCGTCTTTACAAGCTTATTGATAATAAAGGGACAGCAGTTGAATGCACTGCTTTAAAAGGAGAGGCGTTGGCATCATGGATCAGGAATAAGGCCGGCCGGTTGGGTAAAAAAATAGATCGGGCTGCCGTGGAAAAACTGCTTATGGCCGATGAGCATAACCTTCATTATATATCAGGGGAATTGGAAAAATACTCTGCTTACCTGGGAGAAGAGGGAAAAATAATTTCCGCTCAAACAGTTGATACCCTTTTTTCCGGTGATATTCAGGGTGATATTTTTAGGTTGTCAGATGCTATAGCCGAAGGAAACACAGCTAAAGCGCATGATATACTGGAACTCTTACTGAGAAGGCGTGAAAAGCCTCTTCTTATTTTTTTTATGGTAGTGCGGCATTACCGCCTGCTTTTACAGGCACACTGCTTACAGCAAGCGGGTATTCCCCATAACGAATTTGCTTCCACCCTTGAAGTTCACCCTTTTGCTGCCCGCAAGTTAAGAGAACAGGTTGTAAGCTTCAATAGGTATGCTTTGGAAGAAGTTTTACTTGCCCTGCAAAAAGCCGATATGCAGATTAAAACGGGACAGATCGAATCTAATCATGCGCTGAGGCTGATTTTGAACCGGATCGCTTACATACAGGATAGCGCCTGCAATGGCAAATCTTAATGACCGGTATTAAAGAAAGGAGAGTCTAATATGAAAAACAGACCGGCGGTTGATAGGGAACAATTAATAAAAGATGTATATCAGCGCGGCTATGAATTGGAGCAAAGGTACTATGGTTGCGCACAGTGTGTAGTTGCGGGCATACAGGATTTTTTCCCTGTTCACAATACTTTGTTTAAGGCAGCAACATCTTTTTCTGGCGGTTTTGCCTCAACAATTGAGGGACCCTGTGGAGCTCTAACCGGTGGCATTCTTATTCTCAGTTATTTTTTCGGACGCTCACGTGAAGAGTACTCTGATATCAGCTTGCTGCGCCGGCCAGGTCCGCTGGTCAGAATATACTGGGATAAGTTTATCCAGACTTATGGCGGCGATAGCTGCAGGCAGGTGCAGGCCCATCTTTTTGGCAAAGCATATCATTTTTTGGATAATGAGGAATACTCTGCGTATGAAGAAGCCGGCGGTCACCTTGATAAATGTCCTGCGGTTGTCGGCCAGGCCGGTGCCTGGCTGGCGGAACTGCTTATAGATAACAAGGTGCCTGTTCTGAAAAGATAGCTAAAACCCGGCAATGAATATAAAGTAATAATGAACAAACCGACCTCTTATCCGCTTTAGCAGGATAAAGGTCGGTATTTATTTGCCGGTAGACCTGTTAAACCGTTTACGGCTTGGTCCTGTCGTTATGAATTAAACCGCAGTAATGTTGTGAAGCTGCCGGTTCAGGCGTGATTTTTTCCGGGCTGCATTGTTCTTGTGCAAAATACCTTTGGCTGCGGCTCTATCGATCTGGCGTACTGCGGCATGAAGTTTGGCCTGCGCATCTTCATGATCTCCATTTTGCAGTGATTCCTCGAAGCGGCGAATCGAAGTTTTAAGCAAACTCTTTATACGCCGGTTGCGGATTTCACGTTTTAAATTTTGTCTGGCTCTCTTTGCAGCCGATTTAATATTTGGCAAAATTATAACCTCCTTCTTTTGCTTTAGGGCACTAAAATATTACCATCAGTGCTGATAAAAAGCAAGCCTTGGTTCAATATTCAACAACAATTAACCTGCTTTACCCTGAAAGAAAGCCTGTATTAACAATATAGAAGGCAGGAAGGAGTAGAATGAGCTCGTACCGAAGTATTTAAAGCCGGGAAAGCTTTTTCAGCGCATTCAACCAGAGATCAAGGTAAGCTGTCACACCTGGTTACTGCTGCACCTGGTATTTTAGATTCGCTATCAAAGATAATGCAGGGCCGGACTTTCCGTGCAGTAAACTAATTCAACCGTGAGGAGTGGAAATTTTGAAAGTGTTAAGCCGGGAATCTATGAAAGCCGTTGATCTCCAGGCTGTCGAGCAGTTTGGTGTGCCCGGAGCAGTTTTGATGGAAACAGCCGGTTTGAGAATGGTTGAATTTATTCGCTCCCGTTTCACTGATTCAAGCCGGGTAATTATCCTGGCAGGGCCCGGTAACAACGGCGGTGACGGATTCGTAGCTGCCAGGTTGTTAAAAAAGGCAGGATTTGCCGTATCCCTGTGGAGCACAGTCAAGCAAGGCGGCTACAGGGGTGACGCAGCAATAAATGAAAAATATTTAAGCAAATTATCTTTCCCTGTTCAGAGAATAAACAGTCCTGCTGATCTTGATCCCCTTCGGGGTGATTTAAAATACGCCGATCTGATAGTCGATGCCCTCCTTGGTATTGGTGCCGACAGAGATGTAACCGGGTTGTTGGCGGAGATTATTAATGTTGTTAACAGCAGTGGTGTACCGGTGCTGGCAGTTGATATCCCTTCAGGAGTGAATGCCGACAGCGGTGCGGTGATGGGCTGCGCGATCAGGGCTAAATGGACGGTAACTTTTGCTTCACCGAAATTTGGTTTAATATTATATCCCGGGGCAGGTTGTGCAGGTGAAATAGTGGTCGGCGATATTAATGTTCCTGATATGCTCATGGAAAATGAGATGATCGATTTGATTGATTCCCCATTCGTAAGAAAAGTATTACCGGATCGCCCGGTTGATGCTCACAAAGGAAGCCTGGGGCGGGTTTTGATTGTGGCCGGCTCACCGGGGATGAGCGGCGCTGCCGCCCTGGCTGCTGAATCTGCTTTAAAAGGCGGTGCTGGTTTGGTTTATCTTGCGGCGCCTGAAAGCGCCTGCACGGCTCTCGATGCGAAACTGGTTGAAGTAATTACTATAGTCCTGCCCGAAAAAAACAGGGGTGCGATTGATCCCTCTGCTGCCGAAATCATAATCGATAAGGCTCGTGAGTGTGATGTTCTTGCGGTTGGGCCCGGCCTTGACACCGGTGAAGTAACCTCAGAATTGATTTACAAACTGGTCCAACTTAGCCCGGTACCGATGGTTTTTGATGCAGGTGCACTTGGAGCCCTGGGTAAAAAGATGAACATGCTTCGCTCAGCCATGCACATGCCGGTAATTACTCCCCACCCTGGTGAAATGGCCCGCCTGATTGGTAAAACCGCTGGAGAGGTACAAAGCAGTCGCCTTGAAACCGCCCTAAAAAATGCCAATTTATGGAATTGTATCTTAATGTTGAAAGGACCAAATACAATCATTGCTACACCGGATGGGCGGGCATCTATTAACCCCACCGGAAGCCCCTCACTTTCCACTGCCGGTTCCGGTGATTTGCTGACCGGACTTGTTGCATCATTTATTGCTCAGGGAGTTATACCTGCGGATGCTGCCAGGGCCGGTGCTTTTATGCATGGCCTTGCCGGAGATCTGATCCCCGAGGGACGCGGACATATGGCCCGTGACATTCTGGCAAATTACAAAAAAGCATTTAAATTCCTTGAAAATTGTGATCAAAGAGTAGCCGGTAACCCTTATCTGATAAGTTTAAGGCCCGGATAAATATTTTTGGGGGGAAAGAATATGCTTGATTGCCTGATGACAGAAGCGGAAAAAACCTTACAGGATGAAGTGCGTTCATTTGTCAGGGAAGATATCGACAGGCAGCTCTTACGCGATATGGATGAAGATAAAATTCTTTATCCACGGGAATTTCTGGAGAGAGCAGCCAAACGGGGCCTGCTCGGCTTGCGGTTCCCAAAGAAATATGGCGGGCGGGGTATGCCCTGGACTGCAGAAGTTGTTGCCCTTGAAGAAGTTGGAGTTCTCGGTACATCTCTGGGCTGTCTTTATTCACTGGTCAGTATTGTCGGAGAAGCTATCGACAAATTTGGTTCGGGCCTGCTCAAAGAAAAGTACTTGCGCCCTGCCATAGAAGGAAGGATGACAGTTGCTGAAGCTTTAACGGAACCGCGAGGCGGCTCAGATTTTTTTGGGGCAACCTGCACTGCGAGAAGAGAGGGCGACTACTACATTATAAATGGCCAAAAGCGTTTTGTAGTTGGAGCTGAAGGTGCCGATTATTTCATGGTCTATGCCCGAACCGATCCCGATGGGCCGCCTCACAAGTCGATCAGTGCTTTCCTTGTTGATCGCTGCCCTGAAATAAAAGTCGAATACCTTTACGGTTTGATGGGTACCCGGGGGGGAGGAACTGGGCGCCTGGTTTTTAAAGATGTTTATGTCCCTGCAGAAAACCTTTTGGGAGAAGAAAATAATGGTTCGGCAATATTTTACCAGATGATGATACCCGAGCGGATGACCAGCGCCGGAGGTGCGATTGGCATGGGTCGGGCCGCAATAGACGTGGCGGCACGGTACAGTACAAGACGTAAAGCTTTCGGAGCCAGTATTAAAAACTTTCAGGCGGTTAGTTTCAAGGTAGCCGACAGCGTAACCTGCCTTGATACAGCCAGGGGTATAGTTTACCTCGCAGCCAGATCTGTCGATGGCGGTGATCCACCCGGCAGATCAAGACGTTTGGTTTCTGAAGCTAAAAAAGTGGCAACTGAGAATGCCTGGAAAGTTGTTAACAACGCAATGCAGATCATGGGAGGTATCGGTTATTCAAACGTTTACCCAATAGAAAAAATGCTGCGCGATGTTCGCTTAATTATGATCTGGACTGGAACGAACGAAATTATGGATCTCATTATTCAACATGAATACTACAAAGAACTTGACAGGGAAGGCTTTAAAGGGCGGGACATAGAGTTTGATGCTGTCGAGGCCGAACAGGTTGATGAAAAGATTTATGAATAAGGAAGGGGAAATAAAAAAGTCAATGGGGAAAGAAACGCTAAAGATTGGCATGCTGGGCATGGGGACTATCGGCGGTGGTGTTGTTGATCTCCTGAAAAGTAACGGCAGCCTGATCAGTAAAAGAATAAATATTAATTTGGCATTAAAACGGGTGTTGGATCGCGATCTTGGTCGTTTGCAGGCTTCAGGGCTTTCTGAGGACGAAATAACTGTTGATCCCGTCCAGGTTCTTGAAGACCCGGAGATTAAGATAGTGATAGAATTGATTGGCGGACTGGAACCGGCCCGCACTTTTATTATTAAGGCCCTGGAGAACGGCAAATATGTAGTTACTGCGAATAAAGATTTAATGGCCGCTCACGGCGAAGAACTTTTAGCTATTGCACGGGGAAAAAACCTGAATGTGTTTTATGAAGCGAGTGTCGGTGGCGGTATACCGCTGATTCGGCCTCTTAAACAGAGCCTTATAGCTGATCGAATCAATCGCCTGGTGGGAATTGTGAACGGCACGACCAATTACATCTTAACCCGTATGTCACAGGACAACTTGAACCTTGAAGATGCACTTTTGCAGGCCCGGGAGCTTGGTTTTGCAGAAGCCGATCCCTCAAATGATATTGAAGGTCGTGATGCTGCTTATAAACTAATAATCCTTTCCGGTCTTGCTTTTGGAAGCAGTATCGATCCCGACAATGTTTTTGTTGAGGGTATTAAAGGGGTTACTTCTGAAGATATAGCTTATGCCCGGGAAATTGGTTATGTGATTAAACTTCTCGCTATAGGAGAGGTTTTACCTGATGGTCTTGCTTTAAGAGTCCACCCTGCCCTGGTGCCCCGGGATCACCCTCTTGCAGTAGTCGCCAATGAATTTAATGCAATTTTTATCGAGGGCGATGCTATTGGAGAAGTGATGTTCTACGGGCGCGGAGCGGGAGCGAAACCAACAGCGACTGCTGTATTGGCCGACGTGGCCGAAGCGGCGCGATATGTTTGCCATCAGTGTAACAGTGTCCAGGATGAGAGATTAGATTATAAAGCATCTTTTGTTCCGATCAAAGATCTGAGCGCACGGTTTTACCTGCGTTTTCTCGCTGATGATCGGCCCGGGGTTTTTGCTGCATTGGCAAATGCCTTTGGAGACGAGCAGGTCAGCCTCGATATGGTTATTCAAAAAAGGTGTGTCGGCAGCACGGCAGAGATAGTTCTGGTAACTCATACGGCGAAGGAAGAGGCTTTTCAAAAAGCATTGGGACGGGTTATGAACCTGTCGGCTATTAAGCCGAACCCAAGTATGATTCGCCTGCTCGATTGAGGCCGGAAAGTAATAAGGAAGGCGGAAGTATCGATGAGGTCTATGTTTTCTGCCCGACCTGCCTGGGTGGAAATTAATTTAGATTATATAGCACAAAACGTTAGTCAGTTCAGGCATTTAATCGGTCCAATGACACAAATCATGGCTGTTGTAAAAGCTGATGGTTATGGCCATGGAGCGGTAGCCGTTGCTGAAACTGCGCTTAAATCCGGGGCATCCAGCCTGGCTGTTGCTTTTGTCGAAGAAGCGATTAGTTTGCGGCAGGCGGGGATCGACGTCCCAATCCTTTTACTTGGTTATACCGATCCGGTCCATTTTTCTTCACTGATAGAATACAAGCTGACCCCTACTGTTTTCGGCTTTGAAACAGCAATTAATTTCTCACGGAAAGCGCAAGAGCATAATGTTACAATACCGCTTCATATAAAAATTGATACAGGTATGGGACGGATTGGCCTTCTGCCTGAAGAAGCGGTTGAGGTAATTTCTCGTATCACTCTTCTTCCAGGCCTGTTAACTGAAGGGGTTTTTACCCACTTTGCAGCTGCGGAAGAAAAAGACGAGGTATATACCAGTGGACAGCTGAAACTATTTAACCGGGTTCTTGAACGCTGTCAAGAAAAAGGGATAACTTTCCCCCTGGTTCACGCGGCTAACAGTGCCGCCTCGATAAACCACCCTTCTGCAAGGTATAACCTGATTCGCCTTGGGCTGGCTATGTACGGCTATTACCCCTCGTCTGAGTTAAAGAGAAAAGATTTGCAGCTGTTTCCGGCTCTGACCTTTAAAAGCAGGGTGGTCCTGGTTAAAAAAGTACCTCCGGGCACCGCGATCAGCTATGGCTGTACTTACCGTACTACAGGTGAGGCTCTTATTGCTACCATACCGGTCGGTTATGCAGATGGTTACAGCCGGCTTCAATCTAACAGGGGCCAAATCCTGATCAGGGGACTGCGGGCTCCGGTTGTCGGTAACATTTGTATGGATCATTTTATGGCTGATGTGACCCATATTCCGGGTGTGCGTTTTAATGATGAAGTGGTTTTATATGGCCGACAGGGTAATGAGCTGGTCAGTATAGAAGAGGCAGCAGAGATAATTGGCACAATTAATTATGAGCTGCTTTGTGCGGTCAATAAGCGTGTTCCCCGTTTCTATTTTAAGGAAGGTAAACTCATCTCAATCCACGATTTTATCGAAGATTACATCATCTAAACAAAGCGGTGTTAAATGAAATGCCTTTGGAGTTAAATCTGCCGGGGAAAATCGTCTATATTACGATTAAACCAGAGACGGTTTAACATAAGTGCTGCCATTGCATGCGGCAGAGCTGATGGGTTCGTAATTGAAAGGGCATGCAGCAAAAAAGCTCCGGCAAGACTGGTGGTAAAACCGCTACGGAAATGCTGTTTAAAAATTTTGCTATAGATTGATCCTGCCTCCCTGTTGTTTTTTTCTGCAGCGCTGATCGCCCCGACAGCAAGGATAGAGCTTTTAAAAGCGTTATAAAGGCCTTCCCCGGAGAATGGATCAATCAGCCCTGCTGCGTCTCCGGTTAGAAGCAGGTTGCCGGCCGCCGGCTTTCGCATCGGTCCAAAAAAAGGAAGTGGCCAGGATTGGGGTTTTATATTATCAGGCTCCCCGGGAAAAATTCGGTTATATGCCTTTGACAAACCTTTCCTGCCGAATAAACCCCCGACACCATGGTTTGTCCAGTCAGGCCCGCTAAAAGACCAGCCCATGCCACCCAGAAAAGGCAGCGGATAAAACTTAACCGCACCTGTTTCAGCTACATTTGACCTTGCTTTTATAATTTTTGACATTCCCCATCCGGCCGGGCTGTTTTTATCCCTTCTCAACCCCGTGAGCTTTGCTGTCCGCCCCGCAGCCCCGTCTGCGGCGATCACATAACGGGCCAAATATTTTATTCCAGAGGAATTACCGGTTTCAAGAAGGTAGGGCCGGAATTTCTCTTTGTTATTTTCTACCCTGGTAATTTTTTGCAGGGAATGCCCTTCCATTATTACTGCACCATTACTGCAAGCGTATTTTGCCATAAGATGATCCAGTTGTTCTCTCTCGATTACTATTCCCAGGCGGGTTTTACTGTTATAAATGTAAGGCTGCCGCTTTTTTATTATGCTTACCTGGTAAATGGATTCCGAAGGTAGTGAAGAAAGCCTTAAATCTTTCGGCAGCAGTGAAATGCTTCTTGCCGACATAAAACCCCCGCAGATTTTAACCCGGGGATAACTGCTTTTTTCCAAAATTATTGTTGAAAGGCCCGCTTTGGCAGCAAGAGCAGCAGCAAGTGTTCCTGCAGGGCCTCCCCCGATAACAGCAAGATCGTAATAGTGAAAATTAAGATCATTTATTTCATTTTGCATGTGTCGATTATAACACAGCCCGCCAATCCCCTAAATGTGTTCAACTTGACTGGGCAGCTAAGATAGATTAAAATAATTTTGTGATAAATAAAGTAAAAATAATTGTTAGAAAGAAGATCCTGCGGCTTAAAACGGGATTGAAAAAAAAGCCTGCGTTCTGCATTCCAGGCTATTTCTAACTTTTAGACCGGCTCAGGGAAGCCGGTTTATTGTTTTTAGGTATATTTGCAACGACAGGAGATTAAAAATGATCATTGACTTTAGGAAAGAAGTTGACTATGTAGCCCGCCTTGCCCGCCTAGCCTTAAAACCGGATGAGAAATTGAAGATGGCCGGACAGTTAAGCGATATACTCGAGACCGCCCGCCGTATTCAAGAGCTGGATACGGATGGTATTGAGCCTACTTCACACGTTATAGACCTTCCTGCCGTTATGCGGGAAGATGTAACCAGACCCTCGCTACCTCTTAACAGGGTACTTCAAAATGCACCCCGCCGTCAGAAGGATTTTTTCCGTGTTCCGAGCATCACTGTTACCGGGCAGGACGAAACTTAATACGCCAGAAGTACTTGACCCTATGTAATTTGAAATGAGGCCTATTATGGAACTATATGAGAATACGGCAGCAGATCTCAGCCAAATGCTTCAAAAAAAAGAAGTCAGTGCGGTCGAAGTTGTCCAGAGTTTTTTAGATAGGATAGAACTTGTCGAACCTTATGTGAAAGCTTTTATTACCCATACACCGGCGATGGCACTTGAAACAGCAGCCGGTATAGATCGTAAAAGGCTGAGTGGAGAAGAGCTGCACCCCCTGGCCGGAGTACCTATAGCCATTAAAGATAATATATGCACCAATGGTTTAAGAACTACCTGTGCTTCCCGCATTCTCGATAATTTTATTCCACCCTTTGATGCAACGGTTGTCGAAGCGTTAAAAAGGGTCGGTATGCCTTTGCTCGGAAAAACAAATATGGACGAGTTTGCCATGGGTTCGTCTACTGAAAATTCAGCTTTTTTTACTACCCGCAATCCGTGGAATTTAGAAAAAGTTCCGGGTGGTTCCAGCGGCGGATCCGCCGTTTCAGTCTCAACAGGAATGGCTCCCCTGGCGCTTGGTTCTGATACTGGAGGCTCAATCCGCCAACCGGCTTCCTTTTGCGGTTTGACAGGATTAAGGCCTACTTATGGAAGGGTGTCCCGTTATGGTTTAATTGCTTTTGCCTCGTCTTTGGATCAGATCGGAACTTTATCGCTTACTGCTCTTGACAGTGCTATGCTGATGAGTGTTATAGCCGGTTATGATCACCGTGACTCTACTTCTCTGCCTGAAGCAGCCCCCGATTACTTTGCCGAAGCTAAGAATGATATGAAAAATTTGAAAATTGGAGTTATCAGGCAGAATCTTGCCGATGGGTTTGATCCGGAAATAAGGGCAGCTGTTATGAAATTGGTTGCCCTGTTTGAAGAACACGGTGCAGAGGTCGATGAGGTATCCCTGCCTCTTACAGATTACGGTCTTGGAGCATATTATTTGATCGCACCATCGGAAGCCAGTTCAAACCTTGGCCGTTATGACGGTGTGCGTTTCGGCTATAATGCAGGTGGTAAAAATATCGAAACTATGTTCAGCCAGAGCAGGGGAAAAGGGTTTGGGTCCGAAGTTAAGCGCAGGATTATGATCGGGACCTATGCTTTAAGTGCCGGTTACTATGATGCTTATTATTTGCAGGCCATGAAGGTCAGGACTCTCATCCGTCGCGACTTCGAATCGGCTTTCAAGCGTTTTGATTTGTTGGTTGGAGCAACGACTCCGACTCCTGCTTTCAATATCGGTGAAAAAATTGACGACCCTCTGCAAATGTATCTTTCAGATATCTGTAATATTACCGATGCCCTGGCCGGAGTTCCCTCGCTCTCTGTACCTTGCGGCATGCATACCAGTGGATTACCGATGGGTATGCAGATGACATCATCTCCTTCCCGGGAAGGATTGTTACTGAAAGTTGCCGGTTTCCTGGAAATGAGACGTGAAGCTATTCCGCTTCGTCCGTATGTGAAGCTTCCTGGAGGAGGAATAATATAAAAAATGCGGTATGAAGTGATTATCGGCCTGGAAATACACCTGGAGCTGCAAACCAAATCAAAACTTTTTTGTGGCTGCAGCACTGCTTTTGGCAGGGAACCAAACGTAAATTGCTGCCCGGTATGTCTCGGTTTGCCGGGTACACTCCCTGTTTTCAACGGAAGGGCCATTGAACTGGCGGTAACGGCAGCCTTGACCCTTAACAGTAATGTCAATTTTAAGAGCCGATTTGACCGCAAAAATTATTATTATCCCGATTTACCGAAAGCTTACCAGATTTCTCAGTACGATAAGCCATTGGCAAAAGGTGGTTATCTCGAAATTGAGTTCGAAAGTTCTGTTAGAAAAATTAACCTGGAAAGGGTTCACCTTGAGGAGGAAGCCGGTAAGCTGATTCACGCCGGGGATTCAATAATGGGGTCCGATTATTCATTGGTAGACTACAATCGGGCCGGAATTCCCCTGCTGGAAATAGTTACGGCCCCCGATATACGATCCGGTAGGGAAGCCCGTCTTTTCCTGGAAGATCTTCGCTTACTCCTGCTTTATTCCGGGGTTTCCGATTGTAAAATGGAAGAAGGTTCTCTGCGCTGCGATGCTAATATATCACTACGCCCGATTGGTGCTGCCGGACTGGGCACAAAAACGGAAGTGAAAAATATGAATTCCTTTCGTGCAGTTGAGATGGCCTTAAATTACGAGGCAGAAAGGCAGGAAGCAATTCTTTCTGCAGGCGGAACGATTAACCAGGAAACCTGTCACTGGGACGAAGAGAAAAAAGAGACCATTCCCCTGCGCAGCAAAGAAGAATCATCAGACTACCGTTATTTTCCCGACCCCGATTTACTGCCTCTTATTCTCGAGGGTTCTTTTGTTGAAAAAATTCATGCTTCACTTCCGGAGCTGCCCCAACAGCGGCGGTCCCGTTTAAGGGAGCAATACGGGCTTGAGCGTAAGGAAGCTGCTTTGTTTACCGAAAATAGGTCAATTGGCAATTTTTTTGAAACGGCAGCCGAAAAGTATAAGGATTATCGCAACCTGGCCAAATGGGTGCAGGGTGACCTGCTTTACCAGGTTCGTGAAAGCGGTAAATCAACCGATCAGATTCGACCGGAACAGCTTGCTGAATTGCTAACCCTGCTTGATAAAGGGGAAATAAACCGCCCGGTAGCAAAAGAATTGCTGAATGAAATGGTAAATAAAGGGATAAGCCCTGCAGAGCTGGTAAGGGAAAAAGGTTTAAAACGAATATCTGACAAAGGAAAACTCATGCCTTTAGTAGATCGGGTTATCGCTGAAAATCCTGATGCAGTTGAAAACTACCGAAAGGGCAAAGAAAAGGCTATTGCTTATCTGATCGGCAGGGTAATGGCGCTAACAGGTGGTAGAGCGGATCCTGAAGAATTGAACCAGCTCTTTAAGAAAAAAATAGGTCAATGATGGGTGGTATTAATTTGAAAAAAACACATAGCCTGGCTGTGGTTGGTGCTCAATGGGGCGATGAGGGAAAAGGTAAGGTTATTGATTACCTGGCCAAAGAAGCTGACCTGGTAGCCCGTTTCCAGGGAGGTAATAATGCCGGCCATACCGTTGTATATGGAGCGAATATTTTTAAGCTCCACCACGTTCCTTCAGGCATTTTAAACCCGGATACGCTCTGCCTGCTTGGCAACGGAATGGTTATTAACCCGCTGGTATTAATTAAGGAACTTTCCGAGCTGGAAAAACGGGGTATTGACACTTCAAATTTGCTAATAAGTGGAAAAGCGCATCTGATCATGGCTTACCATGAAGACCTTGATGAAGCCAATGAAAAATTACTGGGTGAAAAAAAGATCGGAACAACCGGACGCGGAATCGGACCGGCTTATGCTGACAAAGCTTTGCGCCGTGGTTTAAGGGCTATTGATCTGACCGGCTCCGATCGTTTTTACGAACGGCTATCGGAAATTCTGCCCATCCAGAATCGTTTATTAAGGGAGATATTCGATCATCCGGGATACGATTTAAATCATTTGGCCGATCTCTATCGCCCGGCTTTGGAAAAATTGGGACCACTTGTTACCGATGTATCGCTGATACTGGATGAAAATATAAAAAGCGGGAATAAAGTGCTTTTTGAAGGAGCCCAGGGTGCTTTGCTGGATATCGATCACGGGACCTATCCTTTTGTTACATCATCTTCCACGGTTACGGCGGCTGCCGCTTCCGGTACCGGCCTTGGCCCGCAGCATATCGGGCAGGCCCTGGGAGTAATAAAAGCTTATACAACCAGAGTTGGCGAAGGGCCGTTTCCTTCAGAAGATAAAACGGAAGCAGGAGATCAGCTCAGGCAGCGCGGCAATGAATTCGGAACAACTACCGGCCGTCCACGGCGCTGCGGATGGTTCGATGCCGTTATAGCCCGTTACGCAGCCATGGTGAACGGTCTGACCGGCCTGGCTTTAACCAAGCTGGATGTTTTGAGCGGTATGGAAATAATTCATATTGCAGTTGCCTATAATTGCCAGGGTAAAGAAAGAAGACATTTCCCAATGAGTATAGAAGAACTGAAAGAATGTCAACCGGTTTACGAATCATTTCCGGGGTGGGATGAAGATATTTCTAGAATTCGCAGGTTGGAAGATTTACCGGCTGCGGCAAGATTCTTCATAAATGCTCTTGAAGAATCTGTCGGTGTTAAAGTTGAACTTGTCTCTGTCGGTCCGGACCGTTCACAGACGATAATTTGCCCCGGATCGTATTTATCATTATGGATTAATGGTTCAAAGTAAAATATTTTATTAGGCAGGATAATTAATCGCAGCGGTCGAATTGTAAAAGTTAATTCATAATCTTCATACTATATTAGCCATATTAAGATTTCAATTAAGTGGGAGGGATTTTATTTTGCACAGTCTGCGGGTTTCAGCAAAAATCATAATCGGTTTTCTCTTTTCCATTACAATTTTACTTACTTTTTTTACTTTGTCTTTATTCGGTGTTCAGGCTGATGATGGAGTTCGCTTAATTATAACTGAAGCAACCGGCCTGCAGAGAGATATGATAGTCTTTCAGGCCAATCTCCAGCCGATGGTTATCCATAATGTATTTTGGCTTTGTCTTGCCTCGTTTGGATTTATGTTGATCTTTCTTTATTTTATCGATCATAACTTTAAGGTTTTTCTTCCGCCAGGTTTGCTCTGCCTGATTTTTACTATTGTTCTGGTTGTCATGGTTGCTGTTTCACGTGACAGTATAATAAATTTTACAGGACCTTCCACTGATCTCTATCTCCAAACCGCCCTGGACCGTTTTCGACAGGCTGCTATTGGTATGACTATTTTCGGAATATTATTAACTGCCGTTGCGTTATGGGGTGATCAGTTTTTGAAAAAGAGTAAGCAGAAATTAAAGGATTAATCAACCAGGGTTTGAACAACTCACCGGTTTAATCTGCTTTTTCCCTGAGATTTGCATAATATTTGCCCCTGTGAGAAACCGGGCCAAAATGCCGCAGATTGTACTGCTCTGTTTTAAAAGCACCTTAATAATTTAAGAAGTAATATTTTGAGTGACCCTGGCCGGGGAATGCAGTGAAAGGGGTTTTTAAAACTTTGAAGATACTGCACACATCCGATTTGCATTTAACAGAAAAGGCTTCTGAGCGCTGGGATGCGCTGGATGATATAGTAAAAATCGCTTCAAAACATCAGGTTTCAGCCCTGGTGATTGTCGGCGATCTTTTTGACCATAATGTAGAAGCGGATAAACTCAGGGCACGACTGCGTGCTATCTTTGGAGGTTCTGACTTTCAAACTATAATTCTTCCGGGTAACCACGATCATAAGGCTTATCGCAGTGGACTTTACTTTGGAGAAAATGTATCTGTAATAACTACCTGGGAAGAGCCAATTAGCCTCGGGGAGGCTTTTATCTGGGGCCTTCCCTATGAAAGATTAAGCGGGGAAAGGCTTGTAAGCCGCCTGCGGAAGATAGCGGGGCTTATGCAACCTGAAAATATAAACTTTCTGCTTTTTCATGGTGAACTTCTGGATGCCTATTTTTCACGTAATGATTTAGGCGATGAAGGTGACCTGCGCTATATGCCTGTTAAGCTATCTTACTTTGAACCTTTACCCATACAATATGTATTAGCAGGGCACTTTCATTCCCGCTATACCAGCTGGCAGTTACCGGGTGGCGGCTTGTTCATATATCCCGGATCTCCGGTAGCTGTAACCAGGCGGGAGACCGGCAGAAGGGTGGCAAACCTTGTTGAACCGGGTCAGGATCCTGTAGAAATACCGCTAAACACCCATCACTATGAGAAAGTGGTTATATCCCTTCATCCCTTCAATACAGAAGATCCGCTTTCAATGCTCGATCAAAAAATGCTAAAGATACATGCCAAATCAAAAGTTATCCTTACTGTGGAGGGCCTTTTCAATGGTTCAGTACTGGGTATGGATGAAAGCGAATTGTCAGCAGAAATCAGGGCCCGGGTCGGTGATCGTTTCGGCGGCGAACCGGCCATGGAATTTTTCGATGTCCGTCATATCATTGAAGACGATCTCTTTCAGCAATTCCACGAGAAGTTGAAGCTGGCAGATTGCCCCAGTGAGCAAAAAGAGCAGGTTAAGCAATTGGTTGTCAGTGCTTTCAGGGTGGTGAAAGCATGTTCCTGAAGGAATTTTTAATCAGCCGCTATGGGCCTCTACCTGACAGCGGCCTGAGGAAAACGGGTTCTTTCAACCTTTTTTTTGGCCTTAATGAGGAAGGTAAAACATTAACCATCGATGCCCTGCTCAAAATGCTTCTTGGTAAAGGAACGAAAAGGTTTAATGCCATCAAACGGGTTAATGAATACCCAGAAGGTTACCTGATCATCGAGGACGGGAACCGCAGGGAGCTCAAACTACCTGAGGCCGGTACTGTTGAAGAACTCTTTGGCCTCAGCACCACCGAGTTTTCCAATATTTTCGTTATCCGTGACAGCGACTTGTCAATTAGTGAAGAGAACATTTTTTATCGGAATATTACCAATCGCCTGACCGGTCTCCGTTCTGGTGAAATAAATGAAATAAAAAACAGGATCTATGATCTGGCCGGGATTACTGCAGGCGGGGATTACCAGAACGTAGCTCCGGTAAAGCTTAAAGATAAGATTAAGAAAGCGCATTATTTGTCCGAGAGGGTTGATGAACTGCTCTCCAGGCTCCAGGAAGAAGGTTTCGTCCGTTTTGAAGAAGAGCTTGCCGGCCTGGAGGCCTTAAAACGCAATACTGAAGAAAAACTGAACCTTTTCCGTGCAGTTCAGAACCGGGAGCTGTATGAAAAAGGGATAGAAGCACTCGGAAAGTTGAAAAATGCTCTTCTAGAAACCGCAAAGTTAAAAGATCTAAACCAAGCAGACTATGATTCCTGGCAGCGGACCGAGTCAAGCCTGGCTTACTTCCATAGTGACCTGAAGCGGCTCGAGGCAGAGATTGATCAACACAAACAAGTCTCGCAGGCGGCACGCACGGAATTGGAACAAATAAAAAGCACTTATAAAAAAGCCGAGTACAAAACAGCTCTGGTGTCAGAAAAAATTGAACCGTTAATATCTGGTTACCAGCAGGCAGTAATTGAATTTCAAAAAGAGGAAAAGTTGGCGGACTCAACTTTTTATACCCGGACTGTTTTAGTATCAACATTTGTTTTTCTCCTGACGCTGTCTGGCCTGATTTTTCAACCTTCCTGGTGGCTTTTTACCCTGTTTGCTGTCTCATTTGCTTTAACTGTTTTACTGGGCGGTATCAAATACAGATTTTTGAAAAAGAAAGGCCGCCTGGCCGAAATTGAAACAGAGTTACTTTTTGAAACCGGGCAGGCAGGATTGTCGGCAGACAATATTAAAGCGGTGGAGAAAAGTGTAAACCGTATTAAAAATGACCTGGCTGAGATTGCTGATCAGCTGAATGATGCAGAAAAAGAAACTGAATGGCAGCAGAAAGAACAAGAACGCCTTGTTAGGGAGCGTGAAGAAAAACTGGGTAGGATTAAAGAAGCAAAATATCAGATAGATCATATCCGGCATAAAACGGGTTTGGATGAAATTGAACAGTATAGAACAGTTTTAGCTGAAAAGGAAAGGCAGAAAAGCGAAGTCGAAAAACAGAAAAGCATTTTGAGCAGCCATTTCTTTCAGGGCGCCGGGTTATCTTCAGACGAAGCGCGGATTAAACTTTGGGAAGAACAGGTTGCAGCCATTGAGGAATACGCTGATGCTGCAGTGGGTTTGAAGTATGATCAGAAAGAAAATACAAATTTACTTGTTAAAAAGGAAGAGCTGGAACGCTTTATAAAAGCACTGAAAGAGAAGCTGCAGGAACGCAGTGATGAACTGCGCGATATAGAGAAAGATGTAAATGAGCTGCTCCATGGGAGTGAAGAAAGCAGTATACCCTGCCAGACTACAGTTGACCTCGAAGTTGTTCAACAAAAATTGGAGAAGTGGATTCAGTGTCACGAACAGAAGAAGGCAAACGCAGCTATAGCTCTGGAAATACTCAGCAGTATAGAACAGGAAGAAGAAGAAAAAGTAACCGCATTATTCGGTTCTGACAACCGGGTCAGCGAATACTTCAGACAGATTACCGGTGGGTGTTACCGGGAAGTATTTTTTGAAAGCCGGGAGAATTTGATCAGGGTAATTCGCTCCGATGGGACCGAACTTGATGCTTACCAGCTTTCAGGTGGAGCTTATGACCAGCTTTACTTTTCAATCCGGCTTGCTCTCGGTGAAAAATTGCTTGAGGGCAATAAAGGGTTTTTTATTCTGGATGACCCATTTGTCAAGGCAGATCCGGAAAGGTTAAAGCTCCTCCTGGACATGCTGATCGACATTAGTTCGAATGGTTGGCAAATTTTATATTTCAGCGCCAAAGGCGAAGTGAAATATGAATTACAGCATAAGATCGATCAGCAAATAGTCAGGGAATTTAGGATATCCTGAAAAATAATTTAATCAGATCAGATTATCATATTTATTGGTCGGCAAACAGCTCTTAAAGAGCAGAGTAATAATATATCATTTCCCGGAGGTTGAATCGATGAAGCTTACAGTTCTCGGTTGTTACGGCCCCTACCCCCCTGCGGGAGGATGCTGTTCCGGTTATTTGATTCAGGAAGAAGGTTTTAATCTTTTAATTGATTGCGGCAATGGTGTTTTAAGCCGCCTGCAGGAGCAACTATATTACCAGAATCTAAATGCAGTAATCCTTTCCCACCTGCATGCCGATCATATTTCCGATATTATGATCATGCGTTACGGCCTTGAAATGGCATATAACCGGGGCCTGCGCAGGGAGCCATTACCGCTTTACGCTCCTGCAGAACCCGTTTCTGAATTTGACCGCTTAACTTACAAAAATGCTTACTCTGTGATCCCGATTAACGGCGATCAAGAACTGCAGGTCGGTCCTTTTACAATCCAGACCAAAAAGGGGGTCCACGCGGTTCCATCACTGGCATTACGGATTGAAACCTTATTGGAAAGCCTTGTCTATTCCAGCGACACTGAATACTACAGGGGCCTTGAAGAATTTGCTTCCGAATCAAACCTTTTTCTTTGTGAAGCAAATTTTCAGGAAACAGACATTCAAAATAAACTGCCTAATCATCTTAGCGCCGCACAGGCTGCTAAAATTGCCGCCGCTGCAAAAGTTGACAGATTGGTTTTGACCCATCACCATCCCGAACGTGACCCGGAAGTTTCAATTGCTGAAGCTAAAAAGTATTTCCCAACGACCGGGTTGGCCCGGGAAGGAGAATCCTACAGCCTAATTATTTAGCAATTAGCCAGGTTAGATTTAATTTAACCGGTATTTAATGCAGAGATAATAAAAATTATAAGAAAAGAGGCAGTTGCAATTCAGTTTTCAGTCGACTGAGTCAGACAGTTGGAGATGGTTAGATAAAACAATTGCAGAAGGAGGTTTTGAAATGGTAAAGCAAAAGCAGCCAACACAAATAATTCTGGGACCGGTTCCTCCGGCCCTGATCGGCTGCGGTAATGAAAAAGTAAAAAATATTATTACCCTGGCCTGGGTTGGAGTGGTTAATTCCTCCCCGCCAATGGTATCTGTTGCAGTTCGTCCCAACCGATACTCTTTTGATATAATTCGGGATTCAAAAGAATTTTCGATAAACCTGCCCTCTGTAGACCAGGTTGAACTTGCTGACGGTTGCGGTAATCTAAGCGGGCGGGATCTTAATAAATTTGAACATTTTAATCTTAGTGCTGTCCAGGGAACTCTAAAATATGCCCCAATGATTGATGAATGTCCAATCAGCCTGGAGTGTAAGGTTGAAAAAATCCTGGAACTTGGCAGTCACACAATTTTTATAAGCAGGGTGGTTGCGACCTATGTCTCATCCGAAGTAATCGATGAGGAGGGAAAAATAGATTATGATCGATGCCGCCTGCTGGGGTTCTGTGCCGGCAGCTATCTTGAAACAAAATCTCTAAACCTTTCAATCGGCTATACTAAAAAAAAGCAGTCCTGACTATAGTTGCCAAGCAGCTTTTTATATTGATATAATTAAAAAAAATTATTTAGTTTTAGATTTGATTCGTTATGAAAAGAGGTAATAATGATGAGTAAAGATCAGTCATTATTGCGTGAACTCCCAGCTGTCGACCGTCTGCTGCGCGAACCGGCTTTGGAAGCAATGCAGGAGTTTTTACCACGCCGCATCATTCTTAAGGCAGCCCAGGATATTATTGCTTCTTACCGAAACCATTTAACCGGTAATAATGATCAGAATAACAGAACCGGGGACATCGATCTTTCTCCTGCTGTTTTGGCCCGGGAAGTTGCAGCACTGGCAGAAAAAAATGCCGGATCAAACCTAAAATCATTAATTAATGCTACAGGAATTATCATCCACACCAATCTCGGCCGTGCGCCGCTGCCTGAACCGGCAGTTAATGCTCTGAAAGAAATAGCGACAAACTATAACAATCTTGAATTATCGCTGGAGACCGGTAAACGCGGTTCGCGCCAGGAACACCTGGAAAACCTTCTCTGCGAGCTTAGCGGAGCCGAAGCGGCTATTGTTCTTAACAATAATGCAGCAGCAGTATTTATTGCCCTTAATACTATAGCCAAAGGCAGGGAGGTAGTAGTCTCCCGTGGTCAGCTGGTTGAAATCGGTGGCTCTTTCCGTATCCCCGAGATTATGGCCGCAAGTGGTGCACTTATGGTAGAGGTTGGGACTACTAACAAAACTTACCTGCGCGATTACGAGGCAGTGGTTAACGAAAACACGGCGGCTTTTCTTAAAGTACACACCAGTAATTATCACATGATCGGTTTTACTGCAGAAGTAAATACTGCCGATCTCTCTGAGATGGCTCATAAATACAACCTCCTGCTCATTGAAGATCTGGGCAGTGGTTTGTTTATTGATCCCAAAAAATATAACCTGCCTTCGGAACCGCAGGTTCAGGACAGTATTGCTGCCGGTGCCGATTTGGTTACCTTCAGTGGTGATAAAATGCTCGGTGGCCCCCAGTCCGGTATTATGCTCGGGCGCAAAGACCTTGTTTCTGATATTCGTACAAATCAGCTTGCCAGGACTTTGCGTGTTGATAAATTTTCAATTACCGCCCTGGAAGCGACCTTGCGCCTTTATCTCGACGAAGAAACGGCAATTCGTGAAATACCCGTATGGCGGATGCTTACCATGAAAAAAGAAACCATCAAAAAGCGGGCCTTGGCTCTGGCTAAACGCTTCGAAGAGATAATTGAAACCGGAAATGTTTTTACTGTCGAAGGTATTTCAAAAGTAGGCGGAGGTGCCCTGCCAATGGCAGAACTGCCAACTCACCTGGTAGCAATTAATCTGCCTGAAGAGGGCCTTCACCCAACAAAACTGGTAGAAAGATTGCGCCGGGGTAATCCTCCGGTGATCCTCCGTCACCAGCAGGATACACTGCTCTTTGATCCCCGAACTATCTTCGAAGGCCAGGAGGATGCCTTAGTGGAAGCTGTCCGCCTGGCTTATTGTGAATAGCAGCCCGAGGAGTGTCAACAATTTGGAACAACTGATAATAGGTACAGCCGGCCATGTTGACCACGGGAAAACAGTATTGATCAAGGCGCTCACCGGTATTGATACCGATCGACTGCAGGAGGAGAAAGAACGGGGCATATCAATCGACCTCGGTTTTGCTCCCTTCAGACTTCCCGGCGGAAGACTGGCAGGCGTTGTCGATGTCCCCGGACACGAACGCTTCATTCACAACATGCTGGCCGGAGCAGCGGGCATGGATCTGGTGATGCTTGTAGTTGATGCAACCGAAGGTATCATGCCCCAGACCAGGGAGCACCTTGATATTCTGGAACTGCTTGGCACTCAAAAAGGTATTGTAGTTATTACGAAGATAGATCTGGTCGAAGAAGAATGGCGTGAATTGGTTCGGGAGGAGATCAGAGAAGAACTTAAAGGGTCATTTCTGGAAGAAGCGCCGATTCATTCTGTTTCAGCAATAGAGGGCCGGGGAATTGAAGAATTAAAAGAGCTGATTGACCTTTTAACTGCTGATTTGGAAACGAGAAGTTTTTCCGGACCCCTGCGCCTGCCCGTAGACCGCTCTTTTGTGATTGCAGGTTTTGGGACTGTGGTTACGGGAACCCTCATCCAGGGATTCGTAAAAGTCGGCGATACAGTATCTGTAGTCCCTCCCGGCCTGGAAGCAAGGGTACGTAACATACAGGTTCATGATGCTGACGTGAAAGAGGCAAAAGCGGGTTCCAGGGTAGCCCTGAACCTTTCAGGGCTTGAAAAAGGGCAGGTTTTAAGGGGCAGTGTAATTAGCACCCCCGGTTATTATCGGCAGACCGATTTGATCGATGTCTCAGTAGAGCTGCTGAAACGTTCGCCGCGCCGCCTTAAAAATTTAGACCCGGTTCATTTTTTCCTGGGCACTGCCCGTACTGTGGCCCGACTTTTATTGCTCGATAGTGAAGATCTGCGCCCCGGCCAAAACACTCTTGCGCAGTGCCGATTAGACAGACCCCTGGTAGCTGAACGGGGTGATTCCTTTGTGATCCGGTCTTATTCACCGATGACTACTATCGGCGGGGGAAAAGTACTGGATCCCTACCCCTCAAAACATCGCCGTTTCCGCCCCCAGGTCATTGAGCGTCTCAATGAATTAAGGCAGGCTCCCACTGCCGGGGGAGATGCTGCATTTATTCGTCGGAAACTTGAAGAACTGGTTGCAGCCGATAGTAGTCGTTTGGCCAGGGAAACCCGTCTTGCTCCGGAAATAGTAAATTCCATTCTAGAAGAACTCTCTTCCGAGGGACTTGTGCAAAAAATTGGCGGCATTTTTATTGCTGCAGAGATTCTTAAAGAATATGAAGATAAATTATTAACGGAACTGGAAAAATTTCATCGAAAACTGCCTTTATCTCCGGGGATTTCACGCGCGCGCTTAAAAGGAATTTTACCTTCCGCTTTCAGCCAGCGAGATTATGATGCCCTGCTTGGTAATCTGCAGGAAAAAGAATTGGTTTTATCAAAAGGTGATCTGGTCTCTTTGTATCACTTTAAACCAGTACCTTCAGCCGAAGATAGAAAACTGCTGGACAGTTTAATCGAACTTTACAAGTCGGAAGGCTTTCAACCTCCGTCTGTAAAAGAGGCCATGGAGCAAGCGGGAGCAAATTATGCCCGCAAAGACGAACTTATAAACTACCTGCTTGCAGAAAGGGTTTTGGTTAAAATAAATGAAGAGCTCTATTTTCACAATGATATTTATAATGAAGCCCGGAATCTGCTCCTAAAACATTTTTCCGAAAACAAAACTCTTACCCTGGCCCAGTTCCGGGATATTACGGGCAGCTCTCGGAAATATGCCCAGGCATTACTCGAACACTTTGACCAGGCCAGATTAACCAGGCGTGTTGAAGACCACAGGGTAGCCTTAAAACTTAAAACTGATTGATCTATAAATATAAGTCCCGGAGCCCCGGAGACAGAAAGGATGGCGAGCCGATGAGTCGTGAAGATATCCGCCTGACCAGTATGACCTCAAGCGCCGGCTGAGCGGCGAAAATCGGGCCTGAGGCCCTGGCGCAGGTGCTGCGTCGATTACCGGCTATTGAGGATCCAAACTATTTGAACCGCGAGCAGCACTTTTCGGATGCAGGTATTTATCGTATCTCAGAAAAGCAAGCCCTGGTTCAGACTGTGGATTTCTTTACGCCCATAGTTGACGACCCTTACAAATTCGGGCAAATTGCTGCCGCCAATGCATTCAGCGATGTCTATGCCATTGGTGCAAAACCGCTTACTGCTTTAAATGTTATTTGTTACCCGTTATCCTGTCACCCCCTGGAAGTGATGGAGGATATTCTGCGTGGTGGCTACGACAAGATTATTGAAGCTGGTGCGGTACTGGTTGGAGGCCACAGTATTGAAGATCCCGAACCCAAATACGGTCTATCTGTAACCGGTTTGGTTGATATTAATAAGATGGTCACCTCAGGTGGTGCAAAACCGGGTGATTGCCTTATTCTGACCAAGCCGCTGGGCACAGGTATTATTGCCACCGCAGTAAAAGGTGAAATTATCACAGATCAAGATGCAGCAGTTGTAATCAATGGAATGGCAGCTCTCAGTGCAGCACCTTCCAAAGCGATGGTGCAGATAGGTGTATCCGCCTGTACTGATGTGACAGGGTTTAGCCTGCTGGGACACCTGTATGAGATGCTAATTTCAAGTAATGTCGCTGCCGAAATAGAATATAGAAAAGTGCCTCTCTATCCTGAAGTTAAAGAGATGACTGCAATGGGAATGATTCCCGGTGGGGCCTACCGCAATCTTGAATATATACGACCACATTTATCCTGGAAAGGAAAAGCGGAGGATAAGGACGATACCCTGGTTATTCTTTCTGATCCGCAAACTTCAGGAGGGCTTTTAATCGCCCTGCAAGAAGCAAAGCTGGAAGCTTATTTTTCTATCCTGAAAGAAAATAATATCGAAGGTTATCAAATCGGCCGAATTACCAAGGGTCCTCCCGGCAGAATCGTTGTTGCCTGAATTCAGGTTTTGCCAATTATTTTAAGGGTTAATAGTTGATTATGTTAAATATTTATGAATTTAAAGTTACAGGCAGGAAAAAATAAAGGAAATGTCGAAATTACTTAAGATAGTCCATTAATATCGCAATTGTCTGACAATAAAACCGGGTCAAGGGGGTGTGGTAGCAGCGGAGTAGTTATTTCGATTCCTCAGACGGTAAACGGGATTGTGTTTGCCGGGAGCATTGTGGAAAAATTATCACTTAATGATGCGGGGTATGCTAATGAGTACCGAAATTCAGACTTTTACTGAAAAATATGATCTGCTGGGTTGTATTCAATGCGGTCGCTGTACCGGCGGTTGCCCGGTTACTGTGCGGGCAGATTTAAACGTACGTCAATTTGTAAATGATGCTTACAACGAAGAAAAGCTTGACGAGTTGGCCAGGCTGGCTGAAATTTGGGATTGCACAGCCTGTCATACCTGTGCTGTTCGCTGTCCCAAGGGCTTAAAACCGCTTGAGGTTTTAATTGGCCTGCGATCGCTGATTGTCGAAAGTGGTAAAGTCGAACCGACTGTGCGAGATGCTTTGCAAAGTGTCCTTCTCGAAGGAAATCCCTGGGAAAAATCAAGAGCAGCCCGTTCTGATTGGATGGAAGGTCTTGATGTAAATATTGCTGAACCCGGGGTTCCTGTAGAAAACCTTTTTTTTGTTTGCTGTACGATTGCCTATGACCCCCGGGTCCAGACTATTGCCAAAAATATCGTCAGGCTTTTAAACAAGGCCGGTGTTGACTATGCCTTTTTGCCGGAAGATGAAAGCTGCTGCGGCAGCGAGGTTTTCACTCTCGGTGAAGAGGGGCTTTTCGAAATGTTGGTTGAAGATAATACGGAATATTTGAATGAATTTTCCGCGAAGCGGATAGTGACTCTTTCGCCGCACTGCTTTACTACTTACAAAACCCATTACCCTGACCTTAAAGTGCCCGTTCTTCATTATACCCAGCTATTGGTTGAATTACTCAGGGAAGGAAAGCTTACCTGGAAAGGTGATCTCCAAAAAAGGATTGTCTACCATGATCCCTGCTATTTGGGTAAGCAGGGTGATATTTATGATGAACCCCGGGAATTGTTAAAGAGTATTCCCGGAGCAGTGCTCGTAGAATTTGACCGCCGCCGTGAACGCAGTCTCTGTTGTGAAGGCGGTGGTGGAAAGATGTGGGTAGAATCAGAGTCTAAGAAGGAACGCCTGGCTGATACACGAATCAAGGATGCCAAAGCTCTCGATGCCGATATCGTAGCTGTTGCGTGTCCTTTCTGTGTATTAACACTGGAAGATTCATTGAAAGGTCTTGGTTTTGAGGAAGAAATGCGTGTAGCGGAAATAATGGAGCTTCTTGGCGAATATGTGGAGTCGTAAGCAATTTTATATTATTGCAGGAGGTGGAATGAATAGATGAAAACTTTAGTATGTATCAAGTATGTGCCCGATACTTCCGAGGCGGAAGTAAAACTAAATCCAGATGGCATCACGGTTGATGACAGCCGATTTTCATTTGACATCAACGATGCCGACAATTATGCCGTTGAAGAATCAGTCTTGATTAAAGAAGCAAAGGGCGGTGAAATAACCGTTATTTCGATCGGGCCGAAAAAATCTGATGTGATGATTCGTATGGCTATGGCAAAGGGATGCGACCAGGCGGTTCGAGTCGAAGACGACCGTATTGCGATCCATGATCCGCTTATGGTGGCGAAAACACTTGCCGGTGCAATCAAAGGGCATGAATTCGATCTGGTGCTTACAGGTTGCATGGCTAATGATGATTGGCACATGTCGACCGGTGTAGCCCTGGCTGAAGAACTTGGTGTAAACCATGCCTCAATGGTCAATAATGTTGAAATTTTAGACGGTAAAGTCAAAGTTCATCGTGAATTGGAAGGTGGACTGTTAGAAGTAGTTGAACTTGAACTTCCTGCAGTCCTTACAATACAGACTGGTATCAACGAGCCTCGTTATGCCCCGATTCGCGGCATCCGCCAGGCTCAGAAGAAAGAACTTAATGTTGTCAGCTTGGATGATATCGGTATAGATCCTGGGGAAGTTAATGCAGATGCTTCACAGGTAATCCTGGAAAAACTCTATATACCTGAAATTGAATCCAGTGCTGAATTTATCGAAGGTGAACCGGAGGAGAAGGCTGAAAAACTGGCGTCCATATTGCATAAGGGAGGCTTAGTATAATGGGTAACGTTTTAGTATTGGTAGAACACCGTCAGGGTGCATTGAGGGATGTTTCTTTTGAAATGATGGCAGTTGCTCCCGGAATTGCAGAAAGTATGGATGGCGAAGTCGTTGTGCTGCTTCTCGGCAGCGGATTGGACGATATGGCCAAGAAGATGACTGGATATGGTGTCAAGGTTATGGTTGTCGATGATCCCGCTTTTGAGAATTTCAACGCCGAAAAATACCAGATGGCTCTGTCGGCCTTAATTGATGATCTTAAGCCTGCGGTCCTTATGACCGGTCACACGGCCCAGGGGGTCGATTTTATGCCTGCCCTCGCTGTGGAGAAAAAGCTGCCTCTGGTTGCCGATGCAGTCGGGTTGATTTATGAAGATGGGACTTTAAAAGCGACCCGCTCGCTTTACTCGGGCAAAGTAAATGCCATAGTTGCATTTAAACCTGCAGATACTTACCTGGTTACTTTCAGGGAAGGCGCGGTAGAAGCGCCCGAGGCATCTGCTGCAGGTGAATTGGAGAAGATAGATTCCCCGCTGAAAGAAGATGTGCCTTATCGTAAGTTTGTTGAATATATTGAAGCAGAAGTCGGCGATGTCGATATTACCCAGTCCGATATACTGGTAGCTATAGGCCGCGGGCTGAAAGAAGATAAAAACCTTCCTGGGGTAGAAGAACTGGCTAAGGCAATAAAAGCTGACATAGCCGGTTCCAGGGCGGCGACAGATGCCGGTTGGATTCCCCATGACCGTCAGGTCGGTACTTCCGGAAAATCGGTTAAACCGAAGCTCTATATTGCTATGGGTATATCGGGAGCATTCCAGCATTTGGCCGGAATGAAAGGGGCTAAAACAATCGTAGCTATCAACAAAGATCCTGAAGCCCCGATATTCTCAGTGGCCGATTACGCTATTGTAGATGACATGTTCAAAGTTTTGCCCAAGTTAACTGAAAAGCTAAAAGAGCTCAAAGGATAAAACAGTATTAGAGGGCCAATCTTTGCGGGAGGATGAAAAATCAGATGACGGAAAAACCAAAAATTGGCGTCTATGTCTGCCACTGTGGGATTAATATAGCTTCGACAGTAGATGTAGATGCAGTTTCAGAATATGCGCAAAATTTACCTAACGTAGAGGTAGCGCGCACCTATTCATATATGTGTTCCGATCCCGGACAGGTCCTGATCAAGAATGATATAAAGGAGCAAGGCTTAAACAGGATCGTTGTTGCTTCCTGTTCGCCCCGGATGCATGAACCGACTTTCAGGAAGGCGATTGCAGAAGCGGGCATAAATCCTTATTTCCTTGAGATGGCCAATGTTCGGGAACAGTGCTCATGGGTCCATGAAGAGATAGAAGAAGGAACAGCTAAGGCTAAAAAACTGGTTTCAGCTTCCGTGGCCAAGGTCAGGCTGCTTGAAGCGCTCGAAACAAAAGAAGTAGATGCCGAACCCTCTGCCCTGGTTATCGGGGCTGGTATTGCCGGTATTCAGGCATCTCTTGATATTGCCGATGCGGGGTTTAAGGTTTATCTTGTGGAAAAAACACCTTCAGTGGGCGGCCGGATGGCTCAGCTCGATAAGACCTTCCCCACTCTTGACTGCTCGGCCTGTATTCTTACCCCTAAGATGGTGGACGCCGCCAGTCATCCCAACATCGAGCTTTTGAGCTACTCTGAAGTTGAGGAAATCACCGGTTTTATCGGTAACTTTGATGTTAAAGTGCGCAAAAAAGCACGCTATGTTGATTTTGATAAATGTACAGGCTGTGGTGACTGTGCTGCGGAATGCCGTGTCAAAGACCGTATCCCAAGCGAGTTTGACCAGGGTATGGGTAAACGTTCCGCTATTTACCTGCCTTTTCCACAGGCTGTGCCGGCCAAGTACACCATCGATCCCGAAAACTGCCTTTATCTCAGCAAGGGCAAATGTGGCAAGAGCCCGAAATGCCAGGATGTCTGCGGAGCAGGGGCGATAAACTTTGACCAGGAAGATGAAATAGTTGAATTTAAAGTCGGTGCGATTATTGTGGCAACAGGATTTGATCCCTTTGATGCTTCACGCAAACCTGAATACGGTTATGACGATTATCCCAATGTAATCACAGGTATGGAGATGGAACGCCTTGTCTCTGCATCGGGACCGACCGGTGGTAAAGTTAAGATTTTTAACGGTGAAGAAGTAATTGAACCGAAAGAAATTGCTCTAATCAAATGTGTCGGTTCACGCGATCAAAGTGTTGGTAATGAGTATTGTTCAAGGGTTTGCTGTATGTATGTTGCCAAACAGGCTCACCTGCTCAGGGATAAAATGCCTGATGCCAACATAAGGATTTACTATATGGATGTGCGGGCTTTCGGTAAGGGTTTCGAAGAATTCTATGATCGGGTCCGCCGTGAAAATGTTCGCTACATCCGCGGAAACCCCTCTGAAATATTTAAGCGGGGCAATAAACTTGTGATTAAAGTCGAAGACACCCTGACTTCTACACCGCTTGAAGATGAAGTAGATATGGTCGTACTGGGGGTTGGCCTGGAACCGCGTGCTGATATGCGTCAAATTATGGATTTACTGCGACTTTCACAGTCCCCTGACCGTTTCTTCTTGGAGGCACACCCTAAACTTCGACCTGTGGATACTGCAACGGACGGTGTTTTTTTAGCCGGCTGCTGCCAGGGCCCGAAAGATATTCCCGATACCGTAGCCCAGGCCAAGGGCGCTGCCGCTTCGGCGATGATCCCGTTGGCCAGGGGCAAAGTGACAATCAATGCCCAGGTGGCTACGGTTAATGAAGCAACCTGCAGGGGCTGCAGCTTTTGCGTCAGCATTTGCCCCTATTCTGCTATTGAGATGGTTACTGTAAACCGTTTCGGCAACGAAGTGGAAGTTGCCAGGGTCAACGAGGCCCTTTGTAAGGGCTGTGGTTCATGCTCAGCTGCCTGTCTCTCCGATTCAATTCAGCCGAAGTCATTCCGCGACAGCCAGATCTTACCACAGATTGCGGCATTGGGGGTCATGAAATGAGCGCAAACTTTGAACCTAACATTGTAGCTTTTCTATGTAACTGGTGCTCCTATGCCGGAGCCGATCTTGCAGGCACCAGCCGGGTGCATTACCCGGCAAACCTACAGATTATACGGGTAATGTGTTCGGGGCGGGTTAATCCACTCTATGTCATGAATGCCCTGCAGCAGGGTGCTGATGGAGTGCTGGTTTCAGGTTGTCATCCCGGAGATTGCCACTACATGGAAGGCAACTACTATGCCAGGCGCCGGCTTGGTATGTTAAAAGACCTGATGGAATTTGTCGGTGTCGATCCAAAACGCTTTCACATGAGCTGGGTATCTGCCTCCGAGGGGCATAAGTGGAAAGAAGTGGTGGAAAAAACCGTTGAAGATGCACGAGAAGCCGGACCGTTTGAAGGGTTCAGGCGTCGTCAGATCGATTGGTAGGAGGGGTTTTATAGATGGATCTGGAACAATTACGAAAAACTGCGGCTGAAGTAGCGGCCCGTGATGATGTTAAGTACCTGATCGGTTGGAAAAAAGGTTCTTACGGCTACAGGGTTGCCCCGGGCTTTATCGAAGATGCCGCCGGTGCTGCAGAGCTGATCTTTTCACCCCTTTGCACCGCTAACCTGGCTACATACCTGACACTGGTAGAAAAACTTCCCGTTCCGCGTGGTCAGGAAGCCGACAACCGCAAGGTTGCCTTAATGGTCAAAGGATGTGACAGCCGGGCAGTAACCCAACTCCTGGTTGAAAAGGGAATTCACCGTGACGAAGTACTCATTATCGGATGTCCTTGTCCGGGTGTTGTTGACCCGGACCTGCTGGCTGAAAAATTTCCGGAAACTGAAGAATCAGTGGAAATGAAGTGGAATGGGGATGGATTTCTTCTGGTTCGGGACGGAGAAGAAACCAAAATAGCCAGGGAAGATCTGCTGGCTGAAAAATGCCGGTTATGCCGTTATCCAAACCCGGTAATTAGTGATATCATGCTTGGCGATCCGGTTGAAACCTGGGAACCGGCAGAAGATAAAGGTGTGACAGAAATCGAAGGCAAAGATGTGGACGAACGCGCGGCCTACTGGGAAGAGCAATTCGAGAAATGTGTACGCTGTTACAGCTGTCGTAATGTTTGTCCGCTCTGTTATTGTCAGGACTGTATCCTCGATCGTCTTAACCCGACCTGGGTTAACCGGGCGGTCAACTTTTCCGAGAATACAGCTTTTAATATTGCCCGGGCCTTTCACCTTGCCGGCCGTTGTATTGAGTGCGGTGAATGCGAGCGTGTCTGCCCGGCAAATATTCCCCTGGGTAAGTTAAATCGCAAACTGGCCCGGGAAGTGCGGGATAAATACGATTTTGAGCCCGGGTTAGACCCCGAGGCCGAACCGTTCCAGGCCAGCTTTAAGCCTGATGATCCCGAGGACTTCATACTTTAGAGGTGGGTGATATGTCAGCGATGCTGTTGAATAAAGAAAAATGGCCTGATTTTGTCGGAAAGTTGGCCGGTAAAAAGCTCTTGGCCCCGCAATCAGAAGGCGATGTGATAAGTTTTGATCCTGTAGCCGAAGGGGCAATACCTTCCTTCGACTTCAACAACACCAGGGTGCCGCCCAAAGAAATCTTGTTTCCCCAGACTGAAACGATGTATCGTTTTCATCTGGGCTCAGAAGAAGTGGATGAGCCTCAGCTTGATGAAGAGATTGTGCTCCTGGGCGTGCGGCCATGTGATGCCAGGGCTATGACTATTGTAGAGAAGTTATTTAAGTGGGATATTGACGATCCATACTATGTCAGAAGACGGGAATTAGTGACCCTGGTAGGTTTAGCCTGTGGTGATCCCGGTTTAAATTGTTTTTGTACCTCGGTTGAAGGCGGTCCTGCGACTACCGAAGGGCTTGATATTTTGATGACCGATCTGGGGGATAACTATCTGCTGGAAGCTGTAACTGAAAAAGGCGAAGCACTGCTGGCCGAAGCGAAAGATTTGCTTGATGAAGCAGGTGATGATGCAATTAAGGAAAAGGGAAAACTTGTGGATGCAGCCGAGAAGAAAATCAAGCGAAAAGTAAAAACTGAAGGTATTCCTGAAGGGCTGCCGGGTTTATGGGAAAATCCGCTCTGGCAAAATGTTTCGGCTTCCTGTCTCGGTTGTGGAACCTGTACCTATCTGTGCCCCACCTGCCATTGCTTTGATATCCAGGATGAGACGGAAGGTTTTGAAAGCAGACGCTGTCGCATGTGGGATTCATGTATGTTTGAAGAATATACAATGCACACCTCGGGACATAACCCACGTCCCACCCGCCGGGAACGGACCCGGAATCGGATCAACCATAAATACAGTTACTATGTCGATAAATTTGATGTGATTGCCTGCGTCGGGTGTGGCAGATGTATCAATCTCTGTCCCGTTAATATAGACATTGTTGAAATCCTTAGGCAGGTGGAGGAGGCGCTATGAAAACCAACAATAACCCCTATATACCTTATACAGCAACTGTAGAAGAAGCCTGGTTTGAAACCGGTGGAGAGCGCTGCATAAAAACTTTCAAAGTCGTTTTTGACGATGAAGAAGTTCGTGAAAACTGGAGCCATAGTCCTGGCCAGTGTGCCATGATCGGAATACTTGGTGTCGGCGAAAGTATGATTTCGATTTCATCCTCCCCCACCGAGGGCAAGTTCCTCCGTTTCTCGGTCATGCGCATGGGCAAGGTAACCCAGGCTTTACACCAACTGGAACCTGGAGACAAGATGATGGTGCGAGGGCCATACGGGAACAGTTTTCCGATCGATGATTGGGAGGGGAAGAAGATCCTTACCATCGGTGGTGGTATTGGACAAGCCCCCCTGCGTCCGATTATCGAATATGTTAAGGCTAAACGTGATAAATTTGAGGAACTAACAATGATTTATGGCGCCCGTACTTCAGGTGATCTCTGTTTCAAAGTAGAATTCGAGGAGATGAGCAAATGTGACGACCTTTCCTGCCACCTTACTATAGATGTTGAAGAAGAGGATTGGAGTCATAATGTGGGTTTTGTACCCCAGATGCTGCTGGATTTAAACCCCTCGCCTGAGAATACCATAGCGATCACCTGTGGCCCGCCGATTATGATTCGCTTTGTTTTGGAGAATCTGAAAAAGCTGGGCTTTGCCGACGAGCAAATTTACACCACTTTGGAAAACAGGATGAAATGCGGCATTGGCAAATGTGGTCGCTGTAATGCCGGTAGTATGTATGTCTGTAAAGACGGCCCTGTATTTAGTTACGACGTCCTTAAAGAGATACCGGAGGCTTTTGCTTAATATTAATATTGGGTGAACCTGTTTAATTGCTTGTTAAATATCAAATGCTTTTTATATAATCCAGGAGGCACTGCCACCCCTTAAAGGGCAGTGTCTCTTAGTTATTCATCATAATCCTTCAGGTTTATCACTTGTTACAGTTGCCTTCTTATGCTAAGATTTACTTAACTTTTCTGAAGGAGTCCAGCATGGAACAATACGGAGTGATCACCGAAACAAGAGGCGAAATCGCAGCAGTAAATATACAGCGCCATTTAATCTGCGGAGAATGTGGTAAATGCGGTATCCTAAGTGGTTCGGGCAAACGCAGTATAGTTATTGAAGCTCATAACCCTATTCAAGCCGAAAAGGGTCAAAGGGTAGTTTTAGAATCAGACGATCGCCAGGTTATATTTCTGGCTTTTATGCTCTACATTGTACCACTAATTGGGCTTGTAGCCGGTATTATTGCCTGGCTGCAGCTGGCAGGCTTCATTGGTTTTGATGGAAACCAGGAATTGCAGGCCGTGGGAGCAGGATTTGTTTTGATGGTTTTAGTTTTCCTGGTTATCCGTCTTTGGGATCGCAGGGTTAAAGATGATCCTAAATATAAACCGGTTATTACCGGATTTCTATTGGATAAATTCGGGTGTGATGATGATTTGCCTCAAGCAAAACTGGATAATCAGGAGGAGATTTAGTGGCTAAAAATTATAATGTAGCTGTGGTTGGTGCAACCGGGATGGTTGGGCAAATGATGATTGAAATTTTACTCGAACGCCAATTTCCATTTGCTGAAATTAAACTTTTAGCTTCGTCTCGCTCAGCTGATATGCAGGTAAAAGTTGGTTCAAAAGAGTATACGGTTGAAGAAGTTAAACCCGAATCTTTTGATGGAATCGACTTTGCCTTTTTCAGTGCAGGAGAAGAGATCAGTAAAATCTTTGGCCCTGAGGCTGCCAGGCGGGGAGCAGTGGTTATCGATAACAGCAATGCTTTTCGTATGGATGAAGGTGTGCCCCTGGTAGTCCCGGAAGTCAATCCCGATGATGTTTTCAGTCATAAAGGTATTATCGCCAACCCGAATTGCTCAACCATTCAGATGGTGGTGGTCTTAAAGCCGCTGCATGAAGCTGCATCCCTTAAACGGGTAGTTGCATCGACTTACCAGGCTGTTTCCGGTGCGGGTAAGGAATCGGTTGAAGAGTTGTTGGATCAGAATCGTGCTTACCTTGAGGGCAAGCCTTTAACAGCGGAACGCTTTCCTTACAAAAATGCCCTGAGAAACTACCAGATTGCATTTAACCTTGTGCCCCAGATCGATATATTCGTCGAAGACGGCTACTGTAAAGAGGAAATGAAAATGCTCAGGGAGACCAGGAAGATCATGGGCATTGCAGATTTACCCTTAACAGCAACCACAGTCAGGGTCCCAGTCTTAAAAAGTCACTGCATAGCCCTGAATGTTGAGTTAAATAAAGTCTTATCGGCATCAGAAGCCCGCCTGCTGCTCGAAAAATCTCCGGGTATAGTGGTTGTGGACAACCCGGATCAGATGGAATACCCCACACCGCTGGAGGCGGAAGGTAAGGATGCTGTATTTGTAGGTCGTATCCGCCCGGATCACTCTGCCAGAAACGGCCTTAACCTCTGGGTTGTATCAGACAATATTCGTAAAGGAGCCGCAACAAATTCAATTCAGATTGCTGAACTTTTAATATAAAGGAGGATTTCTAGTGAGCAGAAAGGTAAGAGTTGCTTTAATCCAGGCTAAGCATGAAGTACACGGTGACGAAGCTGTAGAAAAGCATAAGGAAGCTGCAATAGAAAAGCATTTAAAAATGATCAAAAAAGCTGCCGAAGAAAAGGCTCAGATCGTATGTCTCCAGGAGATTTTTTACGGACCCTATTTTTGCGCAGAACAAACCACAAAGTGGTATGAAGCAACCGAAAAAGTTCCCGGCGGGCCAACCACCACGCTGATGCAGGAACAGGCTAAAAAATACGGCATGGTTATGGTTGTCCCTCTCTATGAAGAAGATACAACAGGGGTGTATTATAACACCGCAGCCATTATCGATGCCGATGGCAAATATCTTGGCAAATTCCGTAAAATTCATCTCCCCCATGTCCAGGCCGGCAAATCCCCCCATACCGGTTTTTGGGAAAAATTCTATTTCAGGCCGGGCAACATGGGGCATCCTGTATTCGAAACTGCCTTTGCCAAAATAGGTGTCTATATCTGTTACGATCGCCATTTTCCTGAAGGTCCCCGTATTCTCGGTTTAAACGGTGCTGAAATAGTTTTTAATCCTTCTGCTACGGTGGCCGGCTTATCGGAATATCTCTGGAAACTGGAGCAGCCTGCCCATGCTGTTGCCAATGCCTACTTTGTTGCAGCCATTAATCGTGTTGGTAGCGAAGCGCCCTGGGACATGGGCCATTTTTACGGCAGCAGTTACCTTTGTGACCCCAGGGGCCGAATCGTAGCTGAAGGCAGCCGTGAAGATGATGAAGTAGTGGTAGGCGATCTTGACATTGATATGATTAGGGAAGTCAGAAATACCTGGCAGTTCTTCAGAGATCGTCGTCCGGAATCCTACGGCGAAATATGTGCTCCTTAAAATAAGCAGATTATTGCATCTGGTTAGATATTACCTTGATTTATGAAGGAGGATTTGTTAATGCTCACGCTGATTAAAAATGGTCTGGTTGTTACAGCATCAGATACTTACCGAGCTGATATCCTGGTTGAGAATGAAAAAATCATTGGCCTGGAAACAGCAGCTGCAGTTAACGCCGATATAGTTTTTGATGCTTCAGGTCAGTTGATCTTCCCCGGCGCTATTGATGTCCATACTCACCTTGAAATGCCTTTCGGTGGTACTGTTACGGCCGATGATTTTGCTTCTGGAACAATTGCCGCGGCGGCCGGGGGGACTACCTGCATCGTCGATTATGCTATTCAGACACCGGGCAAATCTTTGCAGGAAGCACTTGAAGCCTGGCATAAAAAGGCTGAGGGTAAATGTGCTATTGATTATAGCTTTCATGTTGCTGTAACGGATCTAACTGATAATGTCCTGGCTGAAATTCCAAACCTGGTTGATAAAGGATATCCCACATTTAAAGTGTTCATGGCCTATAAGGGTGTCTTCCAGGTTGATGACGCGACCCTGCTTAAGGTTTTGAAACAGTCGGGGAAAGCAGGGGGGATGGTTCTTGTCCATGCTGAAAACGGAGATGTGATTGATGTTTTAACAAAAGAAATGCTGAAAACAGGAAAAGTCGAGCCGCTCTATCATGCCTTAAGCCGCCCTCCCCTGGCCGAAGAGGAGGCAGTTAATCGTTTCATTACTATGGTTGAATTAAGCGAAGCCCCGGCTTATGTGGTTCATTTAAGTGATGCAGGCGCACTGGGCAGGGTTGCCGAAGCCAGGTTAAGGGGACTGCCGATTTATGCTGAAAGTTGCCCTCAATATTTATTCCTCAACATCGACTGTTATAATGAGCCTGATTTCGGCGGCGCCAAATATGTCATGTCGCCCCCGCTCAGGAAAGCAGGCAATGAGGAATTTCTTTGGGACGGGTTAGCTTCAGGAAACCTGCAGGTAGTTGCTTCAGATCATTGTTCCTTTAACTTAAACGGGCAAAAAGAATTGGGACGTAATGATTTTACCAAAATTCCAAATGGAGCTCCGGGAGTGGAGACGAGGGTCCAGCTGCTCTTTAGTGGTGGAGTCAATAATGGACGTATCAGTATTAATAAATTTGTCGACCTGGTCAGCACAGCCCCCGCCAAACTCTTCGGTCTTTACCCGCAAAAGGGGACTATTGCCGCAGGCAGCGACGCGGATCTTGTAATTTTCGATCCTGAAGCTGATTTTACTATAAGCAGAAGCAGCCAGTACCAAAACGTTGACTATACCCCCTACGAGGGCTACAGCGGGAAAGGCGTTCCGCAAAAGGTCTTTTCCCGCGGTAGTTTAATATTCGAAAAAGGCAAATACGTAGGTGAACCCGGCCAGGGGTGTTTTCAAAAACGCAAACCTTTTTCAAAACCATAGCTAACTTTCCCCTTCCGCTGGGAGAAATAAGGGTAAAAATCAACTCTGGCTTCTGCAAAGCCATGGAGGCTTGACGAGTGTTTGCAAAAATTGCAGTTTATATAAGCTGAATTCATATAGATTAGTCTTGGAATACTAAACAGCACCAGATGAATTAATTTTTTGTGTCGGGTTAAGAGGAGGAGAACTTAATGATAGTAGTTATGAACCCGGGGGCAAATCAAAATGATATAACAAAGATTACCGGTAAGTTAAAAAAAATGGGTTACGGAGTGCACCTGTCTACAGGTGAAAACCGCACTGTAATAGGAGTAATCGGTCAGCGTCGCGAAGAAGCAGCACAGGCTATGGAAGCGATGCCCGAAGTAGAACGGGTAGTATTTATTACTCGTCCTTTTAAACTGGCCGGACGCGAATTTCACCCTGAAGATACAGTCATAAGTATCGGAGATACAACTATCGGCGGGCATGAATTGATAATTATGGCCGGTCCCTGTGCCATTGAAAACGAAGAGCAACTTTTGGAGGCCGCCAAAACGATTAAAACTGCCGGAGCCAAAGTCCTTAGAGCCGGGGCATTCAAACCCCGCACCTCCCCGTACAGTTTTCAGGGTCTTGAACAGCAGGGTTTGCATTATCTAAACGAAGTACGTTCAAAAACCGGTCTGCTTATTGTAACTGAAGTTATGGACCAGTTTACGGTTAGTGAAGTTGCCGAATGCGCGGATATTATCCAGGTAGGAGCCCGTAATATGCAGAACTATTATCTGCTGCGTGAATTGGGCCGAATCCGTAAACCTGTCCTGCTTAAAAGAGGCCTTTCTGCAACGATCGAAGAATGGCTGATGGCGGCGGAATATATTTTAAGCGGGGGAAACTATGAGGTAATTCTCTGCGAAAGAGGTATTCGTACTTTTGAACCTTATACCCGAAACACCCTTGATTTAAGCGCTGTTCCGCTGATTAAACAACTTAGTCACCTTCCGATTATTGTTGATCCGAGCCATGGTACGGGCCTCTCCGGCCTTGTTCCGGCTATGAGCAAAGCCGCCCTGGCTGCAGGTGCGGACGGCCTGATGATCGAAGTCCATCCAAACCCACAGGAAGCTATGTCTGATGGACCTCAGTCTCTGAATCCGGAACAGTTTATGAGCTTGATGAAAGAACTGAAAGGAGTGGCCCTTAGTGTGGGAAGACTCTTCTAAGAGCAGTTATTTTTATCGCAGGACAGCTCTGATAGGTACCGGTTTGATTGGCGGAACTATTGGTACTGCTCTGCGCGAACGAAACCTTGTGGAGGAGATTGTAGGTTACGACTTAGATTCTGAAACTTCCGTACGGGCTGTTAAACAGGGGGCAATTGATAAAGCAGCTGCTTCTGCAATTGAAGCTGTCAGGGGAGCAGACTTGATAATTCTTGCCGTACCTGTTCTCAGCACCATAGAATTGTTAAAAGAACTCCTTCCCACTGTTAGTAAGGGCACTCTCATAACTGATGTAGGCAGTACCAAGGGTTGGATTATGGAAGCGGTCGAAGTCTTACTGCCAGCGGGTGTATACTTTATTGGCGGCCACCCCATGGCCGGATCGGAAGAAATCGGTATCGGTGGTGCTGATCCTGCCCTGCTCGAAAATGCGATCTATGTTCTTACCCCCGGACCGGAAACACCACATGATGTTATTGAAAAACTTTCCCGCATGCTTACAGAGGTGGGGGCCCAAACGATAAACCTGGATCCATTTAAGCATGATCAGATTGTCGCTGCTGTCAGTCATCTGCCTCAAATAACGGCAGCAGCCCTGGTCCAAAGTGTAGCCGACACAGATGATGTGGAATTGGTACGCACCCTTGCAGCAGGAGGTTTTCGGGACAGTACCCGGATTGCTCTTGGTAATCCCTCAATTTGGCGTGATATCTGCAGTAGTAATCGATGGGCTCTTCTAGCTGTGCTGAAAAAATTCAAGGATCATTTAAATTCCCTGGAAAAATATCTAACCGAGCCTAATGCTGATGCTGTGGAAGAATTCCTGAGCCAGGCCCGTGATTACCGCCGCACAATTCCCCACCGCGGCCGCGGTATACTCCCTGAAATATTTGATATAATCGTCCTGGTGCGCGATACTCCCGGGGTTATCGGCCGAATGACAACTTGTCTTGGGGAAGCAGGTATTAATATTGATGCTATTGAAATTTTACATGTAAGAGAACTGGCAGGAGGCAGCATTCGCCTTGGCTTTAAGAAAGAAGAAAACCAGCAAAAAGCGCTGGATCTTTTAAACAGTAAAGGCTACCATACACACAGCGTTGGCCGCTAATATCTGAAACCGCAGGTGACAGCGATGTAAGCTGTGCCATGGTCACAGTATTTGATTTGCCGGTATTTAATTATTTAGATATAATTCATTTTGCTCAACAGCGAGTTCGGCAAGTGTCTTGGCCTGCAGCTCCTTAACTACAGCATCCCTGACTCTCGACCATACGGAACGGGTCACACATAGGTTAGCTCTATCACAGGAATCGTCATTTTCGATACAGGATACCGGGGCCAGGGAACCTTCTATACTTTCAACTATGTCGTAGAGGGTGATAGTTTCAGGTTTTACTGCCAGGTGGTAACCTCCGCGGCTGCCTTTCTGGGTTCTTACATATCCTCTTGCCCGCAGCGGACCCATGATCTGTTCTAAATATTTTACTGATATGTTTTGCTTACAGGCAATGTCATTAAGCTGTATCGGTTCTGACTTGTAGTTTAATGCCAGTTCGATCATTGCTCTTGCCGCATACCTGACCTTAGTTGACAGCTGCATTATTTTGCCTCCCGAAGAATAGATAATAATAGAATACCGATAATAATTATTCTAAATGTTTTATGTATTTTATCCTGACATCAGCGATTTGTCAAAACGTCGAATTGCCTAAACCTCGAATTACTTAAGAAACAGCTATATTTTTTAAACGCTTATCCGGTTTATCGGTATTCAGGGTTGGGATGATCAAAACGACAACCGGCAGCCCATTTTGTACGTTGGTTACCGTGCGCCGGTATCCCGCCTTTATCCTTAAGGATTCTTGCCATGTGAAGCAGATTCCAGGTCATAAAAGTAGTATTGCGATTGGTAAAATCATTTTCCGGCCCACCCGAATCAGGATCGAGATAAGATGGTCCAGGCCCAATCGGACCAATCCATCCGGCATCAACCTGGGGCGGAATCACGTAACCGACATGCTGAAGGGAATAAAGGATGCCCATTCCACAATGTTTTACCCCATCTTCGTTTCCGGTTACGAGGCATCCACCGACTCTCCCATAAAAAACGTATTGACCTTTATCATTGACATCGCCGGAATGTCCATATAACCTTTCAATTATTTTCTGGCAAACCGAAGTTTTCTCACCGAGCCATATTGCTGTGCCTAAAACAAGAATATCTGATTCCAGGATTTTTCTGTAAATTTGGGGCCAGTCATCTTTATCCCAGCCATGTTCAGTCATATCTCCATAAACTCCGTAGGCTATGTCATAGTCAACAGCCCTGATAACTTCAACCGCAACACTATTTTTTTCCATAATTGCTTTGGAAACTTTGATCAAACCTTCGGTGTGCGATAATTCAGGGCTTTTTTTAAGAGTGCAGTTGATATAAATAGCCTTCAAATCGGAGAAATCCCAACTGCTGGTCCTGCAAAGCTCTTCCTGCATCTGATTAAGAATGTTTTTTGTCAAAACAATCACCCTTTACTTTTATTTTGTTCAGTTAACATTAACCCTATCATACATCTTTACATGCTGAACTCGTTTATCGATACTGGCTCTAAATTGCATAAAATAATCTCCTTTTTCATACATATATAATAGTATATCTTATTTAGTGATAAAAATCAGTTGATCCATGCGCCAGAATAAAACTGAAATAAAGATTAATTCAAAAAGTAAGTAAATTAAATATACAAATAACTATACTTTATTATATAATATATAGAGTAAAATTATATCACTTTGGATAAGGCGACCTTGGTAAAATATAGCATCAAATCTAGTTCGTTATGCATAAAGAGCACCCTGGCATAGTTAAATAAAAAAAGTTTTATTGTTACGATATTCAGGTAAAGGGTCCGAGTCTATTTAGATAATTCTTGGTTCCGGTAACTCTGCAGGGGGTAGAGCTGCTATTAACCGTGAAGAAAGACATACAATTATTTTACCTTCGATTAATTCCCGTCCAACCGTAAAAAATCAAACCGGGTTTCAAGAATTATTGCTAAAAATGGCAACCAGTTTTGTCAGTGTTTCATTAGAGGAATATGAAAATGTTGTAGCGGAATCCCTTAAAGATATGGGAAAACAGGTCAATCTCGATTGTATTTACATTTATTTTTACGACTTCAGCCGTGATGTTGCTGTAAATGCTCATAAGTGGTGTGCTGAAGATATTTCTTCTCAACCAGCAGAAATCAAGCCAACACCATTAAATAAGATAAGTAATATTTTAGATTCCCACCTGAAAGGTGAAGCAGTTTTCAATCCCCATAGCACAAGTGCAGATTATGAAAGTGCAGATAACATTTTATCCACCGGTCAGGACATAAAATCTATTGCCCTTTTTCCTATGAACTATAAAGAGCATTGTCTTGGCTTTGTTGGGATAATTTCGATTAAGGAAGCAAGAAAGTTTACCGAGAATGAAGTTTTTTTAATGGAAGCATTTGCAGATATGTTATCCTGTGCCGAAATGCGTCGCAGGAATGAAAAAGAACGAATGGAATTAAAGAAGAAGTATGTTGACCTGGTAGAGCAAACCAGCGATTTCGTCTGGGAAATAGATCATCAGGGATATTATACTTATGTTAATTACCAGGTAGAACAAATAACCGGATTTACTCCTTCCGAAGTGCTTGGGAAAACACCTTTTTCTTTTATGATGGCAGATGAAGCAGAAAGAGTGAAGAAAATATATTCCAGGGCAGTTGAAAAAAAACAGCCTTTAAAACAGCTTGAGAATATATATATTCATAAAGATGGTCACTCAGTATGTTTTGAGACCAGCGGTATGCCGGTTTTTGACAAATCAGGGCAGGTTAAAGGTTTTAGGGGAATCAGCAGGGATATAACCGCCCGCAAGGTAATTGAAAGGGCATTAAGGAATTCCGAGCAGAAATATAAGGAAATCATTGCTTCCATGGAAGAAGGGTATTATGAAGCAGACATTCACGGCAAGATTGTTAACTGCAATGATGCTACATGCCGATTGACCGGTTATAAGCGTAATGAGCTGATCGGAATTAACTACGAACGGCTTTTTAAAAACCATAGAGCAGCCTACAAGGCTTTTTTAAAAGTATATAGAAGTAAAAAATCTAACCCGGGCTTAACACAGGAAATAAGCCGTAAGGACGGTAGGATTTGTTATGGAGAGATTTCAATATCGCCGATTATAAACCTTGAAGGTTCTGTTACCGGCTTCAGAGGCGTTTTCCGGGACATTACAGAGCGAGTACTCAGTGAACGTAAATTAGCTTATTTAAGTATGCATGACAGGTTGACGGGAGTCTATAACCGAACCTATTTTGAGGAAGAGTTAAGGCGTCTTCATAATAGTCGTGACTATCCAATCACTGTGATCTATGCAGACGTAAATGGGCTGAAAGTAGTTAACGATGCTTTTGGTCATGAAAAGGGAGACCAGCTTTTAAAAGCGGCTGCTGAAGTGCTGAAGAATTCACTGCGCAGCCCCGAAGTTATTGCCCGTATAGGTGGAGATGAATTTGCAGCAGTGTTGGTTAACACTGATGAAGAAAATGGGAAAAAGATAGCATCCCGTATCCGGAAGAGAATTGAAACCTACAACCAGAAGAATAAAACCATACCGCTAAGCCTTTCAATCGGTGTTGCTACAGCAAACAGTAGAGAAACATCTCTGACAGATCTTTTCAAGACAGCTGATGACTTAATGTATCGAGATAAAATGCTTCACAGTAAACATGACAGCATCAATGATTTAGAAAGCCTGATAAATTCCGTATTAGGCCTTGCACCTTCTGTTTCAGTTAATTCCAATCGTTTTGCAAAACCCTGCATGGCGCTCGGTAAAAGACTTAATCTTGCTCCGCATCAATTATCAAAACTGGCTCTTTTAGCCAAGGTACACAACCTGGGCAAAGCAGGTATACCGGATCATATTTTAAACAAGAAGGGAAAATTAAATAAAGAAGAACAAAAACTTATCCGCCTTCACCCTGAGAAAGGCTATCGTATTGCCAATGCTTCACAGGTGCTTTCCGGAATAGCGTCTCTTATTCTTAAGCATCATGAATGGTGGGATGGTAGTGGTTACCCTCTGGGTTTAAAGGGTATGGATATTCCGATAGAATGCCGTATTTTATCTGTTGTCGATGCTTTTATAAGCATGACAGGCAACGGCAACTACAGGGCCATTAAAAGCAACGCTGAAGCCTTTGCGGAGCTTAATAGATGTGCCGGCATCCAGTTTGATCCCGAGGTGGTCAGGGTTTTTCAGCAGCTGTATGAAGAGGTTAAGCAAAGGGCGCAGAGAAAAATTAATTAACCTTTTTGTCAAACCGGGCTAAATATTTTAGAAGCGGTATCTATTAGAAGATACCGCTTTCGTTTGAGCGTTGTGCAAAATTCATGTCAGCTATCTATGATAGCTATCAATCCTGGTATTTAAAGGAAAGGTTCATTTTAACCCTGAAAATAAGATTGCCTTCCTCAACTTTCATATCCAATTCCTTTACTTCAGCAACCCTTAAGTCACGAAGCGATTTTGATGCAGTATTAACAGCTACCTTGGCCGCATCTTCCCATGATTTGTCACTGGTTCCGATTATTTCAACTACCTTGTATACGCTTTCCACAATAATCCCCCTTCCGTAAAATAATTGCTTATAATCACATTCTATAGATAATTTATGCACATGTCAATATTGCAATAATTTAAATGTCCGAATTATTACGAATTATTAACCAGGGTATCGAACGAAGGTTGAATCATTAAGCCAACTGCACCCGGGCCAATATGGGCGCCGATA
>JBNJHN010000002.1:0-77428 GCA_051748565.1 Bacillota bacterium
GATTTACATTAACCTGTTTCTCCCTGCCGGTTAATCTTTGTTCTCACGTAAATTTTAGGCAATGCTATAATCAATTATAATCTTTTGTTCAATGAAGGGAATGCTTAATATATGAACTTTAAAAAACCAGGCTCCCCGTTCTTACATGGCATGTTTATGTTACGGGGGTTGTTCTCCGTTTTATGCCCCTGGCAAAAATAAGTACCTATTAATGGGGGAAAATCATACCCGGGGTGAAAGGAACCTATCCTCGGGGGAATTTGTCCATTTAATGTGTCAAAAATCATAATTAAGCTGCCGTGCCCGGTTAAATCAAAGGTCGTTAAAGTTTTTAGGGAGGAACTATGAATATTTCAGATGTAATCAGGCTCGAGCTAAAAGAAAATGCCGATCCTGAAAAAGCGGCATTTTTACCGAAATTTTTTAAGGCTTTTCCCGGGGGCTACGGTGAAGGTGACCGCTTTATCGGTGTTAGCGTTCCGAATCAACGTAAGATAGCCCGTAAACATTATAAAAATTTATCTTTAATCAATCTGGAAAATTTGATCCGTGACCCGTTTCACGAGTGCAGGCTCACAGCAATCTTTATTCTGGTTTTAAAATATGAGAATGCAAAAACAGAATTTGAACGAAAGCAAGTGGTTGATTTCTATATCGGCAACCTGCCGTCAATAAACAACTGGGACCTTGTCGACTCTTCTGCATATAAAATTTTAGGCCCGTTCCTTTCAGATAAAGATAGAAGCTTGATCTACCGTCTGGCAAAATCCGGCGATCTCTGGAAGGAACGGATTGCAGTTATAACCACTTTGCATTTTGTGCGTAACAACGATTTTGATGACACATTAAAGATCTCCGAGCTGATGCTGGATCATAAACATGATCTGATCCATAAAGCATCCGGTTGGATGTTGAGAGAAGTCGGCAACCGTGATTTCGATGTTGAATATGCCTTTTTAAAAGCTCACTATAAAAAGATGCCGCGGACAATGCTGCGTTATGCTATAGAAAAATTTGAACCAGTATTGAGGAAAAAATTCCTGGCGGGGCTTGTTTAGGATTGTCATGAAACCGAGTGTTATCAAATCAGGTCAAAAAGGCGGGAGTCTTAATGAGCAGAGGAAATAAAAAACGCAGTTATTTTACGTTTAAACTATCCATAGCTGTAATAGCAGTATTATTTTTAGCAGTAACCCTCTTTGCTTACTTTCCGGCCCTGCTGTTAAAGACATCGACGGGGGTAACAGCGGCAGTATCAGATCAACAGGGTGGGGAGGCTTTAAGCACGGATATAATTAATATTGCCCTGCTCGGCTTTGATCGCTCCGCATCGAGAGAAAAACGGTCCAGTATGTTTCGTCCCGACACGATCATGATTGCTTCTATTAATTTACGTAAAGCAGAAGTTAAACTGGTCAATATTCCCCGTGACAGCTATGTGCAAATTACCGGAACGGGGATATACGATAAGATCAATCACTCCTACATGTACGGCTATCATGGAGCGGCTGAAGGTGAAGATAAGCATGAAAGCGGTTTAAAGACTACACTTTTAACTGTTCGTGATTTTTTGGGGGGCATACCGATCCATGGATACCTTAGTATAGATATGGATGGGGCGGCCGATATTATCGACAGCATCGGAGGCATCTATTATGATGTTGATTTCGATGTGCGTTCCGATTACGGGCGGGGCCGTATTCTGGTCGAAGAGGGTTATCAACTTTTTGATGGCAGGAGTTTTATGCATTATGTCCGCACGAGAGCCGGGGACCAGGGTGGTGAGAGGGGCAGGTCCGGGAGGCAGCAAAATGTTTTGATCGCAATGTTTGATCAAATAAGGGGTCCCGGGGGCATTATCAAGATTCCCCGGCTTATCTTTGCAGTAGCAGGTAATGTTGAAACCGAAATTGGCCTTCCGCAAATTGGCATGATGGGCATACTCGGCCTGCGAATCAACCCGGAAGAAGTCGAATCCTTTATTTTCAGTGGGCGGGGCCAGCTATCCGACCGAAACGGGCAGAACATCTGGTACCTGGTAATAGATGAAAAAGAACGGGTCGAAACAATCTTTAATGTGTTCGGGGTCACTGTAGAAATGCGGCCCCAAATAACTCTTCCCGGCCCGGTAGTTCCGGAACTGGAAACTCCTGAACCGGATCCAATTCCAGGGCCGGATCCCGAACCAACACCCGAGCCCGAACCGGAACCGGACCTCGAACCAACACCCGAGCCTGACCCTGAACCTGACCCTGAACCGGATCCCGAACCGGATCCCGAACCGGATCCCGAAACCGATCCTGATGCGGACCCCGATCCGGTTCCTGGTGAACCTGAAGAAAATGATGAGGAAGCGGAAGAAGATTCAGGTTAATCTTTCCATTTTTATTGGTTTACACTTTACCCAGGCAGGCTTTTTATTACTTTTTCCAAAATGAAAAGTTTGATTAAATCATTGACACTCCATCGATTAAATGCTAAACTTGTTCCAGTTAGGCACCCTTTAAAGATAGTCCTGTGAGGCTGGCAAGGGGGCGACCGATAAGGTATAAATACACCGCCCGCTACCAAAGCTTGGCGGTGTTTTTTATGCCCACTGCCCTTCCGCCTACCTCTGCTCAGCAGGGTCTGAAAGGAGGTGAAAAAATGGCACTAACCCATAAAGCTACCGTTATGGATGAAAAAGCAATCAGGCAAGCCCTACGCCGCATTGCCCATGAAATAATCGAGCGCAACAAGGGCATTGAAAATGTAGTCCTGATAGGTGTGCGTAAACGGGGAGTACCACTTGCGAATCGGTTGAAAACTTATTTGTCTGAAATTGAAACTCCTGAAGTTCCCCTCGGCATACTAGACATTACCCTCTACCGCGATGATCTTTCCCAGCGGCAGGATCAACCTGAAGTTCATACTACCGATGTTCCCTTTGATTTACACAAAAAGCATGTAGTTGTAGTTGATGATGTGCTCTATACCGGCCGTACTACCCGCGCAGCGATGGATGCCCTTATCGATCTGGGGCGCCCCGCTACTATCCAGCTGGTTGTCCTGGTTGATCGCGGACACCGTGAGCTTCCAATCAGGGCAGATTATGTCGGTAAAAATGTACCCACATCAAGAAATGAACTGGTTGAGGTTAAGGTTAAAGAGATTGACGGAACGGACCAGGTTGACATCCTGGAAAATAAAGAAGCTTAAGCGGTTATGAAAGGTGGTATATTAATTGCAAACTTTAAGGCGTAAAGACATCCTTGGCTTGGAAGAGATGTCTGCCGAAGAGATAACCTTAATCCTGGAGACAGCCCGCTCTATGCGAGAGATTATGCAGCGCAAGATAAAAAAAGTGCCAACATTGCGTGGACGCTCCGTATTAAATCTATTTTATGAACCGAGCACCCGGACCAAAGCCAGCTTTGAACTGGCTCAAAAATATATGAGTGCCGATTCGGTAAGTGTGGCCGGTACTTCTTCGAGCCTGGTCAAAGGGGAAACACTTAAAGACACAGTCCGCAATGTTGAAGTTATGGGTATAGAGTGTGTGATTATGAGGCATCCGGTATCAGGATCTTCGCATTACCTGGCCCATAATGTGGAGGCTTCAGTAATCAATGCCGGCGATGGAATGCATGAACACCCCACCCAGGGTCTGTTGGATATGTTCACAATTCTCGATAAAAAGGGGCGGCTTGAAGAGCTGAAAGTGGCCATAGTCGGAGATATCCGCCACAGCCGGGTTGCCCGATCCAACCTGTGGGGGCTGCAAAAGATGGGCGCTGAAGTGGTTGTTGCCGGCCCACCGACTCTTATGCCGCCGGATCTTACAGCTTTTGGTGTAAACGCATTCCCAAATATTGAAGAAGCCGTTGAAAATGCTGATGTGGTAATGGCCCTGCGATTACAGAAAGAGCGCCAGGAAGGTGGGCTCTTCCCAAGTCTTCGCGAATATTCAGAATTATACGGGCTGACACCGCAGAGAATCAGAGGGGCGAAAGAAGATGTTTTAATTATGCACCCCGGGCCGATGAACCGGGGAGTTGAAATAAGTTCGGAATTGGCTGACGGGCCTCGCTCAATCATCCTGGAGCAGGTGACTTCAGGTGTGGCTGTACGCATGGCACTTCTCTATCTTTTGCTGGGAGGGACAAAGGAAGAATGAAACCACTTTTAATAAAAGAAGGAAGGGTAATTGATCCTTCCCGGAATTTTAACGGGCAGGCCGATATTTTAGTAAGTAAAGGCAAGATCCATGCAGTAGAGAAAAGCTTGGAACCCTCCCCCGGAACAGAAGTTATCGATGCGTCCGGCTTAATTGTAATGCCCGGTATGATTGACATGCATGTGCACCTGCGTGATCCGGGTTATGAATACAAAGAAGATATATTTTCGGGGGCCCGGGCGGCGGCTGCCGGTGGATTTACCGCTGTTGCGGCTATGGCCAATACGGATCCGGTTAGTGATGATCCTTCGGTTATCGGCTATATTCATGATCGTGCAGCAAGGGCAGCAGTTCGTGTATACCCGATCGGTGCTTTAACCAAAGGTCTTAAGGGTAAAGAACTGGCCGAGCTTGGCAGAATGAAACAGGCCGGAGCCGTAGGTTTCTCTGATGACGGCAGGCCGGTAGAAAACGGTACAATTATGCGTAATGCCCTTCACTATGCTTCAGGTATTAATGCCCTTTTAATCGTTCACGAAGAAGACTCTCATCTTGCATCGGGAGGGGTGATGCATGAGGGCTCGGTTTCATCGGTTCTCGGCTTGAGGGGGATTCCGGCAGCAGCTGAGGAAGCTATGCTGGCCCGGGATCTGATGCTGCTTAAAATGACCGGTGGCCGCCTGCACATTGCCCACGTTTCAACCGCAGGCTCGGTTGAACTTCTGCGCCGGGCCAAGGGGGAGGGACTTGTGGTAACTGCCGAGGTTACACCTCATCATCTCCTGCTGACTGACAGGGCCGTAAAAAATTCAGGATATCATACAAATACGAAAGTAAATCCGCCGCTCAGATCAGAGCATGACCGCCAGGCTTTGTGGAAGGGTTTAATTGATGGGACTATAGATGCCATCGCTTCTGATCATGCCCCCCATCATAACGATGACAAAGATGTGGAATTTGATTTTGCGCCCTTCGGTATAGCTGGTTTGGAAACAACGTTGCCGCTGATGCTCGATGAATTTAATTCAGGACGGATTAAGGAACTGACTTTGCCGCTGCTTGTTGAAAAAATGAGCACCACCCCTGCAACTATACTTGATATTGCCGGTGGATCTCTGTGCCCTGGAAGCCCTGCCGATATAACGATTGTAGACCTTAAACACAGTTTTACCGTCAATCCTGAAGCCTGGCATTCAAAATCCGGCAATACACCTTTTGCCGGCCGCCGTCTCGCCGGTGCGCCGGTTTATACAATAGTCGGTGGGATGGTTATGATGAAGGAAGGTGTGCTATCTGATTGATTACAAGAGCAATTGTTATAAACTTGAAAAACTCCTGGTAATCGAGAACCGTGAAGTGGCTCCCGGATACTTCAGGCTTACCTTAGAGGGTTCTTATCTGGCCCGTGAAGCAAAGCCGGGTCAGTTTGTTATGGTATACATGCCCATGGAATACGGATACATGCTGCCCCGCCCCTTCAGTATTTTCAGGGTCGACTGTCAAAGAGACGAACTTGCAATCTTCTTTCAGATCAAGGGATATGGCACTGAGTTATTGGCCCGTATTGCTCCGGGTGCGGCATTAAAGATACTCGGTCCTTTAGGAAAAGGTTTTCCACCTTTGCCTCCGAAATCTTTACTGGCAGCGGGAGGAATGGGCATAGCGCCTTTGGTTTTCCTGGCTTCATCGGCTAAAGTGCCGAGGACATTGATTTACGGTGCCCCGGCAGCCGAATCGCTTGCCTGCCCTTCCTTAGATCTCGATCTGCCCGGGTTAACCCTGATTACAGCTACCGAGGATGGAAGCAGGGGCGAAAAGGGCACCGTTGTCGAAGTGCTTGCAGGGATGGCTGCCGATTTCGAAGCTGTATTTGCCTGTGGCCCGCGGCCAATGCTTGATGAAGTAAATAAGCTTTTTCGGGGGACCGGTATTCAAGCCTGGTTTTCGATGGAAGAACGGATGGCCTGTGGAATCGGTGCCTGTCTTGGCTGTGTTGTGAAAACAGGCAGTGGATATAAACGAGTTTGTCGTGATGGCCCGGTATTTCCGGCAGCGGAGGTGTTTTGAATTGTTTAATCCCAATCTATGTGTGAATCTGGGCGGTATCGAACTGAATTCTCCTGTTCTGGCGGCATCAGGCCCTTTCGGTTACGGACATGAATACCATGAATATCTTGATCTTGATGCCCTGGGAGGAATTATAGTAAAAGGAGTTTCACTTAAACCATGGGAAGGGAATCCTCCTCCGCGCCTTGCCGAAACTGCCTCAGGCCTGCTTAACTCTATTGGTCTCCAGAATCCTGGATTACTGAATTTCCTGGAGAATGACCTGCCTCTGCTCAGGAATACAGGGCCGCGCCTTATTGTTAATATTGTCGGTGCGACAATCGAAGAATATGCTGCAGTGGCAGAGGGGCTTACTAATGCCGAAGGAGTAGATGGTCTCGAAGTGAACGTTTCCTGCCCTAACCTTAAAGCCGGGGGCATGGCTTTCTGTACCGATCCGGGAGTTACATATGCTGTGGTCAGTGCTGTCAGAAAGAAGACGGCTCTTCCCCTGCTGGTAAAACTATCTCCCAATGTTACTGATATAAAAACAATTGCCAGTGCTGCCGAAGCAGCAGGAGCTGATGCCCTTTCCCTGATCAACACGCTATCGGGGATGCTGATTGATATCGAGTCCAGGAAACCGGTTTTGGGAAATATTTTCGGTGGATTATCAGGCCCGGCAGTGATGCCTGTTGCCCTTAAGATGACCTGGCAGACAGCGGATGCAGTTAAGATTCCCCTTCTCGGGATGGGCGGAATAACTTCAGCTGAAGATGCCCTTCAGTTTATTATGGCCGGCGCCAGGGCCGTAGCTGTAGGGACAGGTTTATTTTATAACCCCGGACTGCCCTTTGAAATTCTAAAAGGTTTGAAACAGTACATGATGATAAATAATATTGCCGATCTTGGAATACTCGAAGGAGCTGCCAGGAAAGGAGAAGTTTAATATGGAAATTAATCCAGCGCGTTTGATCATAGCCCTTGATCTGCCCGACCCCGAGCGGGCGCTGATGCTTGTAAAAATACTCGGTCCACTCGATGTAAGCTTTAAAGTGGGCCTGGAGCTTTTTATAGCCGGGGGGCCTTCACTGGTGTCCGAATTGACTTCCCGCTACCGGGTCTTTCTCGATTTAAAGTTTCACGATATTCCGAACACTGCAGGAGCGGCGGTAAGAGAGGCGGCAAAACTCGGTGTATGGATGCTTAATCTCCATGCTTCGGGAGGCAGGGATATGATGTTAGCTGCCAGGAGAGTGGTTGAAGGGCTTAAGACAAAACCAATGCTTCTTGCTGTTACAGTTTTAACCAGCATGAGTTGTCGCCAGCTGGCTGAAACCGGCAATTCAGAAATTATCACTGAAAGGGTTCGCCTGCTTTCCAAACTTGCTTATGAGTGCAGTATGGATGGGGTGGTTTGTTCTCCCCTGGAAATAGCCGCAGTTAAAAAAGCGGTGTCGACAGAATTTATTACGGTTACACCAGGAGTCAGGCCGATCGGTGCAGACAGAGGGGACCAATCCCGAACAGGCACCCCGGCTGATGTTATCCGGGCCGGGGGAGACTACCTCGTAGTTGGCAGGCCGGTTACCGGGGCTGCAGATCCGCTCATGGCTGCTGAAAATATTCTTGCTCAGATGGGAGAAAGTTATGAATGAGGATATTATTAAACTGCTTAAGAAAAGCGGGGCCATAATGGAAGGGCATTTTTTACTGACTTCGGGCAGGCACAGCAGCCTGTTCCTGCAGTGTTCGCAGCTTATGCAGTATCCTGAATATGCAGAACTGATCTGCAGCAGGATGGCCGAGCCTTTTAAGAATGAAAGAATTGAAGCAGTAATTGGCCCGGCCATGGGAGGGATAATCATGGCTTATGAAACGGCCCGCTCGCTTGGAGCAAGGGCTCTATTTGCCGAACGGTCTGACAGCGGGATGATCCTCAGGCGGGGATTTTCAATAAAGCCGGGAGAAAAAGTGCTGGTTGTTGAAGATGCTGTCACAACCGGTGGTTCAGTGCAAAAAGTATTGGATATGCTGCACCTCCTTAAAGCCGAGGTAATCGCTGTTTCAATTTTGGTTGATCGGACTGCCGGCCGCCTTGATTTTGGCTTGCCTTTGAAATCTCTTTTGAGTATGGAAATTGAATCTTACGAGGCGGACAACTGTCCGTTATGCCTTAAAGGTATTCCCATCCAAAGACCGAAAGGATAAAAACCCTTTCCATAGATCGTGGTAGGAATCGAATTTCCCTGTCAATTAAACAGGCTATCGAGAAGTGAGATGCAGAGTTAGGGAAGTTTAAAATAGCAAGCCTGTAAGTGAAGAAGGTTTTATTTCTTTTTTGGCGCCCGTAAAGGATATGTCAGCTGAACCAGAAAAAAGAAGCCGAAAATAACAGGAAAACCGGCTGCCAGATGGTATTTTTTGCTGGTAGGCATAACTTCCCAAAACCCACGATAAAAACTTTGCCCGGATCTCTTCAGATCCGGACTGGGCATAGTTAATCTGACCTGCCCGGAACTATCTATAACAAGCATAGATTCACTGGCATTCTCGAGGGTGTTTTCCCGTTTACCTTCGTAGTCGACCCAGATATGTGTCAATGAGATATTTTTATAGTAAGGAATCTCAAGTTCTTCCATTAAAGAAGCGAAAAGGAGGAAGCGGGCTTTGCAGTCACCCCTGCCGTTTTGCAGAACTTCGTCAAGAGTCGGGAAATACCAGGGCATGTTATAGACTTCCCAGTCATACTGGTAGGGAAGCTGGCTGTAAACGAAGGCCTGAATTTCATCCGGAGAATTATCCTGCAGCTGTTCGGCAATTTCAACAACATGGTATGGCATTAAGGGTGGATTTTTCAACCTGTAAACACTGGCTGCCAGGTGCCTGGGGTTTGGGTACAGCACCAGCAGGAACCATAAGGCCAGCATTATTAAGATGTATGAAAATCTCTTCAGATTGTTTTTGTTTCGCAATGTGGTTTACCCCTTTTAAATACTAACAACTATATTATACAGTAGTAAACAGCTGTTTGGCAACGTGATTGACAATAAACCTATTTATCAGGGTAGTGTTTGTATTGTAAGGGTATGTTTTATAAAATAAGGTAAGGAGGTGTTTGAATGAAAGCGCGTCTGGCATTAACGGTCATTGTCATTATACTTGTGCTGACAATCATAATCTGGGCTTCCGCAATTGATTTTGAGCCCCTCAGCCTGGGTTACCTGAGGCATTTCGGCCTGTTGTTCGCCGCGGTTGGCCTGGTGTTGATTTTTATGCAGTTTGTTTTCGTTTCCCGAATTAAAGCAATTGAAAACGGCTTCGGTTTGGATCGGATGTTACGGTGGCACAGGTTTTTCGGGCGGTCCGGCCTTGGTTTTTTATGGTTGCATGCAGTCATGATTGTGCTATTTCGCTTAATTGAGTTCGGAGATTTATTCTTATCAACTTTCATCTGGGTTGGAGTAGCTGCCCTGCTTGGTTTTTCTGTTACAGCCATGCTTGCTTCATTGTACAAGAAACTGGGTTTGCTATATGAAATCTGGCGTAATATTCACTTGTTCAACTATTTATTGTTCCCTTTTGTTTTAGTTCATGTTTTTTACTTTTCCGTCGGGGCCGGTTCATCGTTTTTACTTATCTGGATCCTCCTGGCTGTTTTTTATGCGTTTTTAATTGTCTATCGTATTGTAAGAATTTTAGCCATTAGGCGTAACCCCTATGAGGTTATCGGGGTTAAACAGGAAGCCGAAGATATCTGGAGCTTAATTTTTGAAGGTAAAAGGATTGATTTTCGGCCGGGGCAGTTCATGATCATCCAGCTTTTACGTAACGGCAGGCTTTCATCACCGCATCCTTTTACCATTTCAAACAGCCCCACCCGCGAGAATCTCTCGATAACCCCAAAAGAACTTGGCGACTTTACAAAGACCATTAAAGAAACCAGGGTTGGAGATCAGGCTTTCATCGATGCACCTTACGGTGTTTTCAGTTTCTTAAACTACTGGCAGGATGAACTTGTTTTCATAGCCGGTGGAATTGGGATTACCCCTTTTATAAGTATGCTGCGTTATATCTGCGATCAGAAGCTTAATCTCAGGGCAACCCTTTTCTGGGCAAATCGTAATGAAAGCAGCCTCTGCTTCAGGGAAGAACTACGGGAAATGGAAAAAGAAATGGAGCAATTTAAAGCGATACTGGTTATGTCCGACCAGCCTGACTGGCCCGGTGAGAAAGGTTTTATCAATACCGGTATGATCACCGATTACCTGGGTAATCTCAGCCAAAAAGACTTTTTTGTCTGTGGGCCGCCTCCGATGATCAAGGCCATAATTAAAGATTTAAAAAAACAAAAAGTTCTTTCCCCCAGGATTCATAACGAGATTTTTGAGCTTTAAGGTGATCTTAAAAATATTGAATGAGACATAAGTATCGAAAGGAGCTTGATATTTGAATTATATATTTTACAATGGCCGGGTTGTGACTGTGGAGGGTGATAAAGAGTCAGCAACAGCTGTCGCTGTAAAGGGCAACAAAATTTTTGCTATTGGCAGAGATGAAGAGATCCTTGCTCTTGCTAACAATGGGACGGAGCTAACAGACCTGGGTGGGAGATCTTTGCTGCCCGGTTTTAATGACAGCCACCTTCATTTAATCGGTTATGCGCTTAATGCGGCGAAAGTTAATTTGAGTCAAAGCAGGAGCATAGAGCACGTTGTGGGAGAGATTCAAAACTTTATAATTGAGCGTGAAATTGAAAAAGGTCAATGGGTGCTCGGTTGGGGCTGGAATCAAAGTCTTTTTGAAGAAGGTAGGATGCCAAACCGCCATGATCTTGACCGGGCTGCCCCTGATAACCCACTTTTGATCATGCGCACCTGCTGTCACATCAGTTCGGTAAATACAATTGCTTTAAAACAAGCCGGGATATATTCAAATCCGCCTATCTTTGATGGAGGTACTGTGGAAACTGGAGTTGACGGGGTTTCAACCGGGGTTTTAAAAGAAAAGGCGATATCACTGGTTATGGATTTAATTTCATCAGCGGATACCGATATGCTGAAAGATTTAATTAAAGCGGCAGCAAATGATTTTCTGGCTGCAGGATTGACTTCAGTGCAGACTGATGACCTGGCAGCTCTCGGCAGTAAAAAATTGCCCGAACTTATCCAGGCTTACCGCGATCTTGAAACTTCAGGGAGTTTGGGACTGCGCGTTAATCTACAACCACTGTTAATGACAATTGATGAGCTGCACTCTTTTCTTGAGCTTGGCTGCAGGACCGGCCAGGGTAGTGAATTTTTTAAAATCGGCCCCTTGAAATTGCTGACAGATGGTTCAATTGGCGGCCGGACAGCGCTGCTTTCGGCCCCTTATGCAGATAGTACCGTTAACTGTGGAATAGCAGTTTTATCGCGGGATGAACTTAAAAAACTGGTCGAACTTGCTCACAAAAACGGGATGCAGATTGCTGCCCATGCCATCGGGGATGCGGCGATAGATATGGTGCTTGATATATATGAGGATGTGAGTCGCCAATATTTTCGTTTTGATCCCCGGTTCAGGATAATCCATGTCTCGGTGGTCAGGCATGACCAGCTCGAACGCTTCAGGATACAGGACGTAATTGCCGACATTCAACCATCTTTTATCCCTTCAGACTATGGTCTGGTTGATCTGCACCTTGGTAAGGAGCGGGCATCATGGACATACCGCTGGAAAGATTTTGTGAAGTGTAACATAAAAACGGCTTGTGGCTCTGATTGCCCCGTAGAAAGTTATAAGCCGCTTGATGGAATCTATGCCGCAATGACCAGGCAGGACAAAAAGGGTTATCCTCCCGGTGGTTGGTTTCCAGAGCAGAAGTTGGATTTGAACGAGGTTTTGCATATGTATACTATGGGTTCGGCTTACTGCAGTTTTGAAGAAGATATAAAAGGAAGCATAAAGGCCGGAAAGCTGGCCGATATGGTAGTTTTATCCGGGAACATTACTGCGACCGAACCGGAGATGATTAAAAATCTAACGGTCGACCTGACTATGGTTGACGGAAAGATTGTTTACAGGCGTCAATAAAATGGTCGATGCATAAAGATAAATGGCCTGTTAGAAAGGATTGAATAATATCAGCAAAAAATTTACCCTTGGTATCCCTATGGACTTTGGTTATCTGACAAATCGTATTATTGTATTTCTATCCCTGGCTTCTTTTATAAGTGTTCTGGTTTACCAGCTATTTGTCGGTACATCAGTTCTTTCCGGATTAAATATTGCTTTTGCCACCGGTTTTGCCGTTTTTTTGTCTTGGGCATTGGGCCGGGAAATAGATCCGGCCAGCGATTGGTCTGCTTTTGTAGCTCTGCCGGCGACTTTTATAATTGCCCTCCTATACGGTGGTCCTGCATTTATGGCTCTTTTGTTTATTCTGCTTTTCAGCAGGGCTCTTAACGGAACAACCGGGACGCAGGCAACTTTTCTTGATTCAGTAATACTCATTATTATTGGAGGAGTGCTTCACTTTGACGGTATAACAACGGCTCTGCCCGTCCTGGCCCTGGTTTTCATTCTCGATAGATTACTAAAACCGGTTAACCGGGAACAGGCATATTTTGTCCTGGCATCCGTGATAATATTTGGAGTTTTACTTGTTATTATGCCCGAAAAAGTAGTCCCTTTTCAAGGCTTAAGCTCATACACGGCATATGCTTCATTTCTGCTTATCATAGCAGCAGCTGTGGTTATTTATATGACCAGAAGCGATCGGACATATAACAGTAAGACAGGTCTTCAGCTCCGGTCCAGGCGGGTATTTGCATCTCAGGCACTGATTGTGCTTTTTATGCTGGCTGAGATCTTTTCCAAAGGCAGTTCAGCTTTTTTATACTTTTATCCTGCCATGGCAGCTTACTGCGGGGCGGCACTTTTTCACCTGGCCGGTTTAATCCGGCCCAGGCAAAAACAGATTGCCAGAGATTAATAAATAGTGCCATACACAGCCATCCATATGCACGGTGGGTCCTGAGAAGTCCAATCAACACGGTGTTGTTCTCCGGCAGGAATCAAAATCCAATCACCTTGTTCCATCAGTATTGATTTTCCGCTTTTCCAGGTTAGTTTTGCCTGTCCCTGCAATAAAGCTACCCATTCATTTCTTACCTGCTCATACCAGAACCCATCAGGCCATCTCTGTCCGGTTGAGAAGATTCTTTCAATGGTAATGTCCCGGTCCGGGATAAGAGGGTCACCAAGCTCCTCTCTTCCGGGTAAGTTTGTCAGCTTGAATAAATTCATCTTTCAGGCGCCTCCCTGTTAGAATATAATAGGATAAACATATTAAAGGCAGGAGATTGCATTACGGTTTCCGGATATTTATTAAATCAGAAGCAGGGAGGGCACAATGGAATGCCTCTGTTTTCGGAACATAATCAGTGCTTAAAAAATAATATGGTTTTGTATAATGGGGTAATTTATACTGCTGACAACAGTGATAATATAGTTGAAGCCCTCGCAGTAAAAGATGGAAAAATAGTTTTTACAGGCGGCAATAAGGAAGCGATGGAAACAGTTGATAATACTGCAGAAATTATCGACCTGGAAGGTAAAATGATTTTGCCCGGTTTTATCGACGCTCATATCCATGCCCCGGGCAGAATCCTGACCGATCTCTTTAACATAAGCCTTTATGATGAGCTCGATCAAAAGGCAATCATCGAAGCTGTCAAGCATTATATAGAAGCAAATCCTGATCTTGAAATATATTACGGTGAAGGGTTTTCAATCGGGGCCTTTCGAGAAGAAGAAGTATCCCGGGGGCCTAAAAAAGAGCATCTTGACCGGATTTGTTCAACAAAACCGATTGTGCTTTATTCGTCAGACTGCCACCTGGCCTGGTTAAACAGTAAGGCTTTTGAATGTTTTGGTATAACCGGCAGCAGCCAGTCACCCCGGGGTGGGGTTATTGAGAAAGATCCCCTGTCTGGTGAATTGTGGGGCACACTTAAAGAAGCAGCGATGCAGCTTATTCCAGATCAGAATTATAGTAAGGACCAGATTGAAGAGGCAATGTTGTTATTTCAGCAGCACCTTCACAGCCTGGGGTATACCGGTATTTTATCAGTTTCCATGGCTTCTGCTCCTCATCTGGAGACAATTCGCCTGTTGGAAGAAAAAAATAACCTTAAACTTTATGTGACTTCAAGTGTAACTATAGATCCGGACAAAGATTTGATTGAACAGTTTGATCGAATAGGAAAACTGCGGGCTGAATTCAGCTCGGACCTGCACTCTGTTAATACGGTCAAGTTTTTTGCTGACGGAGTTGTTGAAGGAGCGACTGCTTATCTTCTGGAGCCATACAGCAATGCGGCCGGGAAGGGCAGTGATTATTGCGGGGAATTTTTTTGGGATCCGGATAAACTTGAGGAAGCTTTCCTCCTGGCTAACAGTGCCGGTTTCCAGGTTCATGTACATTCTATCGGTGATGCTTCGACCAGGAATATTCTTAATGCCCTTGAGAAGGTTTCGAAACGTTTTCCCGGTCGGGATTGCCGCAACACTATTACTCATCTGCAGCTGGTCGAACCTTCAGATATCAGCCGATTCAGAAAAATGAAGATTATCGCCGCTATTCAGCCTTACTGGCATTATAAGGAACCGGGCTGGTGGGAAGTGGTTGATTATCATATGCTTGGTGAACGTGCGGAAAGAGAGTATCCGCTTCAGTCTTTTTTGCTGGCCGGTGTCACGGTTGTTTCTTCGTCTGACCATCCGGTTACTCCCGATCCTAACCCGTTAAAGGCGATCAGGGCCGGAGTTACCCGTAATATCTTTTCTGAAGAATACTATGGAGTTGATCCGATTAAAAATGCAGATGATCCAAGATGGCTTTTAAACAAAGGAGAACGCAGTTCACTTGCTGATATGATTCGAAGCTTTACCGCAGCAAGTGCATATGCAATGTTCAGAGAAGATATTACAGGAACGCTTGAAGCAGGCAAAAATGCAGATTTTATCATACTCGATCATAACCTTATCACTATGGATCCTTTGTTTATAGACAAAGTGCGCATCCTGAAAACTTATTTTAAGGGAGAACTTGTTTATAACGTAGAAATGTAAATTTTATAATAGGCTCTATTTAACCCTAAAAAACGGAGTTGGTTTCTAAATGAAGGGAATAAAATTGTTTATATTGATCATCTTATTTTTGTTATTGGTTCCCCTATGCTGGGTTTTTCAGGCCAGTTTAACTGCCGAACTTACTGTACTCAATAGTACTTACTATGAAGACTTGCTGACAGAAACTGAACTAACCAGTTACTTGCATGAATTACTGCATGATCGATTCTTGGTAAATATTTCGGAACAGATGCCGGAAACCCTGGCAAAAGTTGTAACCGAAATATTGATGTTTGTTTTTGACGAGGATTGGCTGGAGGAGCAGATCCTTTATATAACCGACGACCTGCTGCTCTACGTTAAAGGGGATCAGCCTGCGGTGCAGGCTGTAATTGATTTGCGTGTAAAGAAAGAGCAGATCAGGTCCAATCTTGAAACAGCCTTAAATCTATTACCGGATCAACTCCTGGCCATGCTCGGATTTGACCCGCAGGCGATAGGAGATTTAACGGAAATGTTAGTTGATAATATGCCCCTGCCCAATCGGATCGCAGCAAAGGATATTTTATCCGAAGAAGGGGAGCATGGTAATTTGATGACTTCACTGATAAAAGTAAGACAGTATCGTTCATTATACACTTATCTGACATATGCTGCTTTAATTCTGCTCATATTATTTAATTATCTGTTGGCCGGGGTGGCAGGAGCTTTTAAATGGTTCGGGGCTGCTGTGCTTGTGTCCGGAATTAGTTTTTTCCTGGTCCTGCAGGCGGTATTGATGTTTTTAATGGCGCCCCTCACAGATGCTTTGGAAACAGGCGGGCTGCTTCAACCGGATATTTTTGCCACCGTCATAGAATTCAGTGCAACCCGAACGACCTTTATACCAGTTTACTTCAGCCTGGCGGGACTGGTTATAGTGCTAAGCGGGATCCTGGCCGGCAGGCTGGTTAAAAGAAATACAATTTAAGAGAATAGGTAATAAAAATAATTGATACCTTTTATTAATCTTATGATATGCTATAATATATCATGAACTGACCGACCGGTCGGCCGGTCAGCGTGACTTTTGCGGAGGCAATAAATGATGAGTTTATCGAAAATAGCAGTTAAAAGACCTGTGGCAACCGGAACGATACTGCTGTTAATATTGTTGATCGGTTCGGTCAGTCTTTACCAGAGTCCTCTTGACCTGCTGCCCGATATCCAGCCCCCGGTGCTGGCGGTGATAACTGTATTTCCGGGCAGTTCTCCCCAGGAAACTCTTGAACTGGTTACCCGGCCGGTGGAAGAAGGGGTATCTGCTGTCAGCGGCCTGACCAATCTAAATTCTTTTTCCCAGGAAAACCTTTCTCTTGTGATTATGCAGTTTGATTGGGGTATGGATATCAACAGGGTCCGTGAAGATGTTAATGTGCGTATGGATTTGCTTAATTTACCCGACGGGGTCCAGCGGCCGATGGTTCTCAAATTTGATCCGACCCTGATGCCAATTATGGTTGTTTCGGCCAGTGGAAGCAATGATAAGGTTCACTTAACCGAATGGCTTGAAGACACCGTATCTCCGAGACTCGATTCGATCCCAGGCGTGGCCAGCGTACAGGTCCAGGGTGGAGCGGAACAAGATCTTTTTGTCCGCACTTCACCTGACACAATGGCCGAGTATGAAGTATCATTTGAACAGATTGCCAATGTGCTGCGGGCCAGCCTGGTAGATTTGCCGGCCGGAATTATTGATCTCGAGGATCGTCAGGTGAGGATTCGATTTCTGGGTCGCTATGCAGAAGTAGAAATGCTTTCCGATCTGGTTGTTGGATTCCAGGTTGACCAGGATGCTCTTGAAGAGATGATCGGTCGGGAAGTTGATATAGATTTAAACCGGATGCTCGCCGGGCAGGATAATATCTTATCAGGTGGCATTGGCGGAGGATTTAGCCAGGTGCCGATGCGGGAAATATACTGGGATGATATTTTTGATTTTAAAAGAGCTGTAATTTCCGCCGGAAAGCTTTTAATTCCCTTGAACGAAGAGTGGGCAGCCCGGCATGATCAAGAAGTTGAAAGCAGGCTGTTTCTCTTTACAGCCAATCCCCATATAAGTTACGAGCCGGAAAAATTACTCATGAATCTTTCTTTGACTTCTTTGGGCAGATCTCGCTTAGATGACAGTACAGTCAGCCTGGAGGATATTTGGATTATAGAACAAGCCGTCTGGGACAGCAACCGGATTATTGTTCCAATTGATCCGGTAAGCATGGATCTTTATGCTTTAGATGCTGCGGATCTTTCTGCCTTGGCCGAAAGCAATCCCCTCGTCATAGGGTCCGGCAGCAATTATCTGCTGGTTGCATTTCATGAAAACTGGGAAAATATCCGCAGTAAACCTATTGTTTCACTGCCTGATTACGGCGCCTGGCTTTCAAACGTGCAGAGTGAAGTGGCAAAGGGGGTTGACGATGCTACGCGTCGCCTCGAGGATAGTCTTAGCGATTTGGCCACTACAATGATTCTAAGCTCTATGAACCAGGGTCCTTCCAATTTTGCCGGGTTTGAATTTGACGGCGATTTTCCGATAAACCCTGTATCCCTGGGTATGCTGGCAGAGATCGAGCAGGATATTTACAGCCCGACAACTATAACACGCTTTAACCGGCAGCCCAGTATCAGCCTGGTAATTCAAAAAGAAGGCGATGCCAATACAGTGCTGGTTTCCCGTCAGATCAGGGGTGTTCTTGACCAGCTTTCTGAAGAGAGTACAGCGGGTTTCTCCCGGGTAACCTTTAGCACCGTTTTAGATCAGGCGGAAGAGATTGAGCGGGCTTTGGCCGACCTGGCCTGGGCATTGGCCGGCGGGGCCCTTCTGGCCATTATAGTGTTGATTTTATTCCTGCGAAACTGGCGTACTACAATGTTCATTGGTTTAAGTATCCCGGTAGCAATCATTGCCACTTTTACACTTCTCTATTTTGCCAACCTGACTATTAACCTGATGACCCTGGGTGGATTGGCCCTGGCGGCAGGCATGCTTGTAGACAATGCCATTGTTGTCAGTGAAAATATTTTTCGGCGTTACCAGATGGGTGAAAATCCTTCGGAAGCATCCGTAAACGGCGCACGGGAGGTTGCAGGAGCCATTACCGCTTCTACGCTGACTACAATAAGCGTCTTTTTCCCCGTTGTATTTATTAGCGGCCTGGCCGGTCAGATTTTCTGGGAATTTGCCTTAACCGTGGCCTGTGCAATTCTTGCTTCACTTTTAGTCGCCCTGACAGTAATTCCTCTTTTAGCTTCACGCTCACTGGGCCTTCACCATCAAAGACATGCTGAGAGCTTTAGCACATCACGCTTGCCTACTTATCGTTCCCTTCTTAAATTGGCTGTACGTCATCCCTGGTGGGTGCTTATATTTGCCGCTTTTTTTATTGCAATGGGAGCCATCGGTTTTACAACATTGGGAACTGAACTTTTCCCGCCAACAGATGAATCATCATTTACGATTAGCATTTCTCTTCTCCCCGGTACTACCCTGGCGATTACAGATGCTTACTCGACTGAAGCGGAAAAGATCCTGGAGAACAGGGTGGGAGTTGCTTCCTTCTCGACTACAGTTGGTGGATCCGGCTTCTTAAACATGTTTGGCGGGGGTGGTTCTTCGAATCAGTCCAGCATCAGTGTGAAAATTGATCCGGATCATATTGGGGATATAGATCGGATCATTGCAGAAGTCAGGCGAGATATGCTGGCCTTGCCGGTAGAAGCAGATCTGAGCTTTTCCAGGGATTCCGTGCTTGATACTGCCGGACTGGAAAGCGGCCTTGACCTGGTGGTGAGCGGCCCCGATCTGGATCAGATCATTGCTATAACCGGCCAGGCGGTGCAGGTTCTGTCAGAGAACCCGCAATTTACCGATGTTCAATCTTCGCTTGAAGAGAGCCGTCCGGAAATACATATTCGTTTAGATCAAAGCCAGGCCTTGCAGAAAGGTGTGACCCAGGTTCAGGTAGCTACAGCAGTTCGTCAGGCACTCGAGGGTATCCCGGTCAGTCGAATTGAGACCGAAGCAGGCATACTGAGCATAATTCTCGGATATCAAAAAAGCGATATTAAGACAATTGAAGACCTTGCCCGGATCGGTTTTTATACACCTGCCGGTGAATTCCTGCACCTGGATGAAATTGCTACTTTGACTGAAAATTTTGGGCCCCGGAGTATACCCCGTGAGAATCAAATGGTGGTCGGCCAGATCCAATTGCAGTATGGCGCACTTGATCTCGGCATGGCTACAAGCCTTGCTTTAGAAGAACTGGAAGTAATAACTCTGCCGAATGGATATGAAATCAAGCCTGCAGGCAGCTTTACCCTTATGGGAGATGTACTTTCAGAGCTGGAACTGGTCCTGTTTATGGCTGCCCTGCTGGTCTACCTGGTCATGGCAGCCCAGTTTGAATCGCTGCTGCACCCGTTTATCATTATCTGTACTTTACCGCTGGCCTACACCGGTTCGGTAATTGCCCTTATGATTACCGGTAATAGCATCAGTATCCCTGCCATGATCGGCGTAGTGGTTCTTTCAGGTATCCTTGTCAATGACGGAATTATTATGGTCGATTTCATTAATCAGCAAAGAAGACTGCACGGTCTTGGCCTGCAGGAAGCAATTATTGAAGGAGCTGTTGCCCGTTTGAGGCCGATCCTGATGACAACTGCTACAACTGTGCTGGGGCTGATTCCACTGGCTTTAGGCCTGGGAGAAGGAAGTCAACTCCAGGCACCGATGGCTATAACGATCATTGGGGGCCAAATCACGGGAACCATTCTGCTCCTTCTGGCCATTCCCTCTATTTATAAAGTTCTGACCCGGGAGACGGCAGAACAAAGAGACAAGTATGCAGAGGAAGAAGCGCCAGAATCTCTGGCGGCAGCAGGTGGTGGAGCAGGCGTATCGATTCCCGCCCGCGGGCAAAAAAGCAATCATCAACTCCTGAAAAGTAAAGATAAGCCTCTATTTATACTTATCCTGCGTATGGTAATTGTGCTCATTTTGGCGGCGGTTATTTTAATCCTGCTCGGGACTTCCGGGCAGGAACTGCTGACTGTAATTCAGTAACAGCTGAAGAACCGGTTCTTATAGAATCATAGTGCAAGAAAGGAGGAATCACTAATGGAGGTAGTAAATCATCAGAAAAGAGAAGCGGGCAAAAAGAAAGAACAGATCCTGTTGGCGGCAGTGGAGATGTTCCTGGATAAAGACTTTTACCAGGTGACTATAGTCGAGATTGCCGAACGGGCCGGAGTCGGTAAAGGAACCGTTTATGAATATTTTTCCAGCAAAGAAGACCTCTTTAAAGAAAGTTTCTCTTACTGTGCCGAAGCATATCTCCAATCATTCAGGCAGCATTTAACTGAACCGGCATCGGTAAAAAAAACCATGCATGATATAGTCAGGACCCACCTTGAACTGATAAAAGACAATCGCAAAAGATTGCACCTTCTCTTCAATGAGCGGCCCCTGAGCTTTCAGGAATTGCAATCCTGGGTTCTCGACAGGCGCCAGGAACTACTTCAGGGTATCGCTTCCTTAATCGATGAAGGCATTAATTTGAAAGAAGTTCGGCCTGATATTGATGTTGAAATGGCAGCACGTCTTTTTCTTGCCCTCAACTATGTAGTGATGGGCGGCATGGTTATATTGGACAATGTTGAAGTAGGGGAAGAACAGATATCCACCCTGCTTGACATATATTGGAATGGAATAGGCAATAACCTGGCAGCACCCGGCCTTCAAGATCCGAAATCCTAAAGCCATGGTTCTTTTTAGGAGCCAGGCATTACTCTATCACGGGTTTGCCGTATTTCGTTTACCTGATTTATGTTGATGCTTTTATTTCAAAGCAGCGCCAATTTCTTTGCCGTAATCAACGGCGGAGGCTATTTCTTCGTCACCGGGGCTCCAAAGCATTCTCAGCCCTTTTTTATTGATCAGCTCAAAACCAGCATCTTCCAACATCTCACTGACCAGCTTAACCGATTCGCCGCTCCATCCGTAGCATCCAAAAGCTGCTCCTTTTTTCAGCTGAAAGTTTAAGCCCTTGGCCAAATCCATTAAAGCAGTGATCGAATGAAGGATACCCTTATTTACTGTCGGAGAACCGACTACAATACCTTTGGACTTGAATATTTCAGTGATTACATCATTGATATCCGAACGGGCGGCATTGTAGAGTTTAATATTTATTGTGTCGTTGGTTTCTTTTATACCTGCTGCAATTGCTTCGGCAGCTTTTCTGGTCCCGTCCCACATGGTGTCGTAGATCACTGTTACCTGGTTCTCCTGGTAGCTGTCGGCCCATTCCAGGTACTTATTTACAATCTGCAGGGGATCTTCACGCCAGATAACCCCATGACTGGGACAGATCATATCCACAGGTAGCCCTAACCCGACTACCTCTTTTATTTTAGCGCTAACCAGTTTACTGAAAGGGGTAAGGATATTGGCATAATACTTAATTGCTTCCTCAAAGAGCTCGCATTGATCTACCAGATCATTATACATAAGCTCACTGGCGTAGTGTTGACCGAAAGCATCGTTGGGGAACAATATATTATCTTCGGTCAGGTAACAGAACATGCTATCGGGCCAGTGCAGCATTTTCGCTTCAATAAAGATGAGCTCTTTGCCGCCCAGGTCGATTTTGTCGCCGGTCTTTACCGGCTGGAAATTCCAGTCCTGGTGGTATTGACCGCGCAGTGACTTAACGCCAGCCCCGCTGCAGTATACCGGGGTGCCCGGTATCTCACGCAGTAGTTCAGGCAGGGAACCGCTATGATCAACTTCGCCATGATTGGCGATAATATAATCAATCTCTTTTAAATTAATTTCCCTTTTAAGCTTAGTAACGAACTCTTCAGCAAAGGGACGCCAGACCGTATCGATCAAAACAATTTTATCTTTTCCTCTGACCAGGTATGAGTTATAGGAACTTCCTCTGTGAGCGCTCAACTCCTCACCATGAAATTTGCGCAGTTCCCAATCAATTTTTCCTACCCAGGTTATATTATCGTTAACCTTGAATGCCATCTTCGATAACCTCCTTTTAAATATATATTAGGAGCGGATCATAACCAGCATCATTTTGAACCGTTCATTTGCTTTCAGGGCATGCGGTTCATTAGCCGGCATTATTATTGTTTCGCCTTCCTTAACACTATGTGATTTGCCGGAGATGATTATTTCCCCGGTTCCGTCCAGGATACATACAAGGGCATCAAATGGAGCAGTATGTTCACTTAATCCCTGGCCCTGTTCAAATGCAAAAACAGTTACCGTCCCGGTTTCTTTTTTCAATATTTCTTTGCTTACTACAGCGCCGTCCTGGTAATTGGTTAATTCTTTCAGATTTGCAGTTTTTGCCAAAAGGCTTTGCTCATTCATTTAACCGCCTCCAAGATAAGGAATAATTTATAACCAATTAGGTTATGTATATTTTATCATAGGATGGAATCAGGCACAACTGCAAATAAGGAATATTTCGGAGCAGGAATAACCTTAAGCGCTGTCAAAGTTAAATTGAAATTCGTTAAAAAATAATTGCCGGGAGTGGTGAGTAGTGAATAAAAGGAAGGCAATAATAATTTCCCTGGTCGTGATTTCAGTACTTGCGGTTATCGCACTGCCTTTTCTGGGCGAAATATTTCCCGGACGGGGGCCTTCGCGATTTGGAGAAGATCGAATTGTGGTCATCAGGCTGAGTGGGACAATCCAGGAGGCTCAGGGCGGTTTCTTGTCCGGCGGAATCTCCCCCCGTCTTGTTCATAGTCAGCTTCAGCGTGCCGCGGTTGACAGCTCGATCGCAGGTGTTATTTTGAGGGTTGATAGCCCGGGAGGATCATTAGCTGCTTCACAGGAGATTGCCGCCATGGTCAGGGATTTTAAAAAACCGATTGTTGTTTCCATGGCTGATATGGCGGCATCCGGGGGGTATTACATATCTGCACCTGCCCAGGGTATTGTAGCCCAGCCCGGAACAATGACCGGTTCCATTGGGGTGATCAGCACACTGATGAATTTGGATGGGCTTTATGAAAAACTTGGCATTGAAGTTGAAACATTCAAGACAGGAGAGCATAAAGATATGTTCAGCCGCAACCTGACTGAAGCAGAGAGGCTGATCATACAGGAAATTTCGGACGAAGCCTACAATCAGTTTATAGCAGATGTAGCCGAAGGCAGGGGAATGAGCATAGCAGAAGTGCGCAAGCTGGCTACAGGCCAGATCTATCTCGGCAGCCAGGCACTTGAACTGGGACTGGTGGATCGGCTCGGCGGAGTTGATGAGGCCATTGAATTCCTGGCGGAGCTCAATGACTTGAAAAACCCGGTTCGTTATGAATTTCCGCAGCCCTCTATGTTTACTCAGCTGTTCGACTATGGCTATCGGCTAATGTCGGTACTTGAGAAAGCTGTGCTCAAACCCGAATTGTTAATGTTCAACATGCTGCGGGAAGGTATACCGCCCGATATTCGTTACCAGGTGCGGTAAACCCGTTAAGAGTATAATATTAACCGGAGAATTCAGGGAGGCTGCAATATGGGTGATAAAATATTTGACTGGCTCTATGGTGTAATTACCAGACCGGTGCCGACTTTAAATGAAATAGCCCGGGAAAGGCCGGCTGGCTGGGCTTTCCTGGTTTATATTGGGGTTACCTTCCTTACTGCCGCCACTTCTTTTTACAGTCGACAGGCTTATGGTACCATTGATGAAGTAATGTTTGAATTTGGCATGGCTATCCCCATTCCATTAATTTTAGCTGCGGCAATATTGTTCAGTATAGCTTCGCTCTTTCTTTCAACGGCGCTGATCAATATTTTTGCCCGCCTGTTCGGCGGGCAGGGCGGTTACTGGAACCTATTTTCCGCTTATGCTTTTGCCGGTTTCCCAATGATTATTGCCGTGCCGGTCACCTTTCTGGCCGGTTTTCTTGGCCTTTTCGGCATTATTATAAGTGGTCTGGTTAGCTTCGCTCTTTCAATATGGGTTCTTGTGCTCATGATCCTGGGAATCAGGGAGAGTCATGGCCTCTCTACAGGAATGAGCATCCTTGCTTATATTCTTCAGTTCGTGATTCTGATTATTATTCCGGTTGTAGTAATCATAGCAATCGTGGTTGCAATTTTTGCTTTTTAGCCGGTTTATGATTGCCGGATTAATCCTCCGGATCATCGGGCAGCAGCAATTCATCGAGCGGTTTTAGTTCTTCGACAACCCAATTAAAGGCGCCTTCCTTGCTGGCTTCAAAAGCAGCCGGGGCCGCCTCGGACATAATTTGACGCACTATGCCCCGGGCCGCCTCTTCATCGCCCCGGTGCAGGGCATTGCGGGCATCAACGAGGGCCCGGTGGATTTTATTTTTCAATTTTTTTCGATCTCCCGATCTAAAAGGCTTTTTGTCTTTGTTATTTCTCATTATCATCTGCTCCGTTAACCGATATCAACATTATACCTTCAGCAACTGGCATTAACAATCAGAAGGTATGTTAAAATGTAATTGCTTAAATTTTGCCAGGCCAGATGATCATAAATAATTATCCGGACCCATCCCTGGAATTGTTAAACGAGGATGCATTGATCGTTCTGGGCCAGGAAGATCAGGTTGTTCGTCTGCGGGATTTGGCCCTGTAAATTCTTAACAGCTTTTTGAAAAGCCTTACTCACCGAAGCGGTTCAAAGGAGTGAGCTTAAGTTAAACGCAAAAACCGTGAGGATCTCGATCGTGATTTGATTGAAGAGATCAACCGTAAATATGAAGGATACGAAGGTCAGGGCCGTGTAAAAGATTACACCGGATGGTTCCGGGCCCGTCGTTTAATTCTGGGAGCGGTTGCCCTTTTTCTGGCCTTGATATTTCTTTTTTCCGTTACCGGACGCTGGTTGTCTGTTTTTGGGGATCCTGCATTTACTTTCCTGAGGGAATCATGGGCTCTTTCCGGAGATCCCCTGGTTGAAGAATTAAGAGATTCTGTAGTCCAGGTATATGTGGAAAGCCGTTCAGAATCAGGGCAGCTGCGCGGCAGTGGATTTAATATTCAGCCGGATGGGCTGGTTGTTACCAATCGACACATGGTCGAAAATGCAATTTCGGCAAGGGTTTCTTTTCCGGGATTGGGAACCTACAGGGTATACGAGTGGGTTGTTTCCCCGTATGTTGATCTGGCCGTCCTTCGACTGCAGGCGGAAAATCTGCCTACTGTATCAATTTCCGATGTTCCTGTTTTGCCCGGCGAAGAAGTTCTCGTTATCGGTAATCCGCTGCAATTCTTTAGTATTGCCAATATGGGAACCCTGGCCGGATATCGGGAAGTCAGGGGTCGTGGGACTCCTTTGCTCGTTGTTGAAGCTTTAATATACCCGGGAAGCAGTGGCAGCCCGGTATTCAATAATCGTGGCGAGGTAATCGGTGTCATATTTGCCACTTTGCGAAACAGCGACCCTGCAGAAGTCAGGGGGCTGGCTGTAGGGGCAGCTGAACTTAAACTTTTTTTGACTGAGCTAGATATATATTAACCAGGCCCACAATTATCCGGCCGGGAAGGGATCTCAGCCGGTTTGCCGGTTGCTCCGGACAAATATTCCGCATTAGCCCTGATTTGTTTTAGGTACTGCTCAAGTTGTTTTAGTTTTCTGCTGCGGCCTGGTGAAGCGATTAATCAGCGGTACCAGCAGATTCATGCCGATAATAGCAAAGGTGGTTCCTTCGGGAAGCCAACCCCACAGGCGCATCGTCATGATGATTAATCCAACCCCGAATCCGAAAATATAACGGCCTGGTTGTGTTTTGGGTGAAGAAACCGGATCGGTGGCCATAAAGAAAGCTCCCAGGATCAGGCTGCCTGAGAAAAAGTGAAAGAGTATATTCTGACCTGTCAGCAAACAGACGATAACCACAGCTGCCAGGACGCTGACGGGAATACGCCAGTTGGCGTAACGCTTATATATAAGCCAGGCACCACCGATTAGCAGCAGGAGAGCCGAACTTTCACCCAGGCTGCCCGGAATTACCCCGATGAAAAGTTCATATATTGGTGTTAGAGTCCCCTCACTGCGAAATATTTGCAGAGGAGTAGCTGTGCTTAAACCGTCAATCGGTGTCAGCCATGGGGACATTGTTCCCGGGAAAGCATATATGATAAACAACCTGCCGAAAAGTGCAGGATTGAAAATATTCTTACCGTAACCGCCGAAGGCCTGTTTACCTATTACAATACCGACTACAGAACCTACCGCTACAACATAAAGCGGCAGGGATGGTGAAACAGTAAGAGCCAGCAGCAGGCCGGTAACTACGGCGCTGAGGTCTTTTATCTTAAGCGGTTTTTTCGTAATATATTGATAAAGTGCTTCCGAGGCTACAGCCGCAGCTACGCCAACAATGATTAAAAGTACAGCATCAAGGCGATATAAATAGATGGCAAAAAGCGCTGCGGGTGCCAGTGCAATTAGCATCCCTTTCATCATTTTCATAAAGATTCCTCCTCTTGTGTATATCCTGATTATAGAATAGAAAAGCCGAATCGATCAACAACCGGATCTTTTTTCCGGCAGGACCGCTAACCTTTTTGTAGAATTATTAAGATAAGTAGACATGACTTTCTAATGGGGAAGGAGAATGGGGAATATGGAGGTGTATAAACATATCGGGAATTCTTTGCCCCGAAAAGATGGTGAAGATAAAGTCAGGGGTAAACTCCGATATCTTGGAGACAGGCAGTCGCCACAGATGCTGCATGCGGCAATTAAAACCAGTCCGCATGCCCATGCCCAGATCATTAAGGTCGATACCAGTGCCGCTTTAGAAACTCCGGGAGTCAGGACTGTACTTACCGGCGAGGATATTCCCGGAAATATCGGGATCTATCTTGGAGATAAACCGCCCTTAGCCCGCCAAAAAGTTCGCCATTATGGTGAACCGGTAGCAGCTGTCGTTGCCGACAGCGAAGCGGAAGCAAAAGCAGCCCTCCCGTTAATAAATGTTGAATATAAAACCTTACCGGTGGTTCGCTCCCCCTCCGAGTCCCTGGCCGAAGATGCTCCCCTGCTTCACGAGGATATGGATAGCTACTCTCATATCCCGGCCATATTCCCTGAACCGGGCAGTAATGTATCTAACAGGACCAAAATTCGCAAGGGTGATATCGATTCCGGTTTTAATGCAAGCGAAACCGTTATTGAAGAATCATTCAGTTTTCCGCCGGGTGATCACGTGGCCATGGAAACACGGGCTTCCACAGCTGAAATTTTAGATGATGGCCAGGTGATTATCCACTCTACCACCCAGGCGCCTTTTGTTGTCCGCAGCCTTTTAGGAGCTTCTTTTAATCTTCCGACGGGTAAAATAACTGTTATTACAGCTCCACTCGGCGGGGGCTTCGGAGGCAAAGCCGGCATTCAGCTGGAAGGATTGGCCTATCTGCTTTCCAAGGCGGTCGGTGGCCGGCTGGTCCGGCTGGTTAACAGCAGGGAAAATGATTTGATTTCTTCTCCGGGGCGGACCGGGTTGGAGGCAAAAATCAGGCTGGGCTGCTCAAAGGATGGTAAACTGCAGGCTGCTGAAATTAATTACTGTTTTGACAGCGGTGCCTATGCTGACTATGCCGTTAATATCAGCCGGGCCGCAGCGATTGCCTGTACCGGCCCTTACGCATTACCCAATGTCTGGTGCGATTCCACCTGTGTATACACAAACCATCCTTTTGCCACTGCATATCGCGGATTTGGCCATATCGAACTCGCTTTTGCCATGGAACGGGCCATAGATTTACTGGCTGAAAAAGCGGGAATTGATCCCCTCGAATTCCGGATGATTAATGCGATCCGGAAAGGCGATACAACACCTACCCAGAGCGTAATGGATGATAATACCGGAGATTTGAGAAAGTGTCTGAAAAAGGTTTCGGGTATGCTTGAATGGGAGGAGGGTGCTCGGCAAAAGACGACCAATGGAAAAGTTCGGGCTAAAGGTGTAAGCTGCTTCTGGAAAGCACCTGCTATGCCGACCAACGCCGACGGTGGGGCTATTCTCACATTTAACGAGGATGGCACAGTTAACCTGCACTGCGGTGCAATAGAAATCGGGCAGGGATTAAAGACTGCCCTCGCCCAGATCCTGGCAGAAAAGCTTGGCATGCATCCTGACCAGGTTCATGTTACAGATGAAGTCAGTACCCGTTCTGCTCCTCATGACTGGGCTACAGCTGCCAGCCGCAGTCTTTTTATGATCGGCAGGGCTTTGATTGAGGCTGCCGACGATGCCATCAGTCAGATTAAACAAACGGCATCAATAGTCCTGCGCTGTCCGCCGGAAGATCTGCAGGTATCCGGAGGTCGGGTTTTTTTGGCAGATGAACCGGATACAGGCTTACCTGTTGCTGATGTTGCCCTGGGTTATATGTTTCCTAATGGAAATGCCGTACAGGGGCAGGTTATTGGTGTTGGGCGATATATCTCACGCTTACTGACTGCGATAGATCCGGAAAGTGGTGCAGGCCGCCCGGCTCTTGAATGGACCATGGGAGCCCAGGGTGTAGAGGTTGAGCTCGATCCTTCTGACGGCACCTACCGGGTCTTAAAAGCCGTATGTTCCATGGATGTTGGTAAGGTAATCAACCCTTTCCTGGCCCGCGGACAGGTGGTTGGCGGTATGTCTATGGGACTCGGTTTTGCCGGTTGGGAAAGTTTTACACTTAACAGCCAGGGTCGGGTTATAAATGATAGCCTGAGGAACTATAAAATATTGCGCTACGGCGAAGAACCTGCTTACCAGGTTGAATTTGTAGAAACCCTTCAGCGCGACGGTCCTTACGGTGCCCGCGGTTTAGGGGAGCAGGGTGTTCTCGGTATGCCCGGCGCCCTGGCCGGAGCTTTGTCACGCGCCATAGGGCAGCCGCTTAAACAACTGCCGCTAACGCCACAGAAAATCTGGGAAGCAGGAAAGGAGGCAGACAAATGATTCCTTTTGACCTGGAATATTATGCCCCTGAAAGCACGAAAGAAGCTGTTTTAATTTACGCCGAGCTGGCCGATTCCGGTAAAGAGCCTGTTTACTATGCTGGAGGCACTGAAATTGTTACTTTCTGCCGCCAGCAAAAAATTAAACCTGGTGCCCTGATCGATCTGAAAGAAATTGAGGAAACCGTTACGCTTGGGTTCGATGGTGAAAAATTAATCCTGGGAGCTAATACTACTCTCACATCTCTTTCTGAACAGGATTATTTCCCGCTTCTTGCCAATGTGGCCAGGGGAGTTGCCGACCGAACCACGCGCAATCGTTTGACCCTGGGCGGGAATATCTGCGGGCGGCTGCCCTATCGGGAAGCAATCCTGCCCCTGCTAACTGCCGGCGCCGAGGTTGTCCTGGCAGACGGAGAAGGTCATCGCACCGAACCTCTTAGTGAGCTCTTTGATAAAAGACTCAGGTTGGAAAAAGGAGAAATTTTAGTTCAACTGGTTGTTGCCATGCAAGAATTGGGGAATAATAGTTGGGTCAGGCGCCGTGTCAGACATGGTCCGGTTGACTATCCTCTCTGCCACATGGTTGGTGTTGAAAAGGAAAATTATATTGCTGTCGCAGTAAGCGGCCTATGTGCTTTTCCATTCCGAAGTGAGGAAATTGAAAAAGTGATTAATGATACTGACCTCTCAGCACAGGAAAAGGTTGAGAAATCCACTGCCCTGCTGCCGGGGGCCGTCCGCAGCGATGAGCTCGGCTCAGATGATTACCGCCTGGCGCTCTGGCAGAAAGACCTGGCAGAAATGCTGGATTATGTGGAGGGAATATAGCGATGAAATCATACCGGGTAATCACAAATATCACCTTGAATATCAATGGCGAAGTTAGACGGGCTGCGGTTCGTCCTGCCGATACACTCCTGCGGGTGCTGCGTGAAAAACTCGGCCTGACAGGGGCTAAACCGGGTTGTGAAAACGGCGACTGTGGAGCCTGCACAGTCCTGCTCGACGGTATGCCTGTAAAATCATGCCTGTTACTTGCAGTCGAAGCCGTGGGCAAAAAAGTTACCACAGTGGAAGGTCTAAAAAACACCGCAATCCAGCAGGCTTTTATCCAGGAAGGGGGCTTCCAGTGTGGTTATTGCACTTCAGGGTTTTTGGTTAACGCCTACGCCCTATTAGAAAAGCATCCTGCTTCCCCTGGCGAAGCAGATAGGGAGTGGCTTGAAAGCAACCTCTGCCGTTGTACAGGTTACGAAGGTATCAGCAGGGCTATTGAGAAAGCACGGGAAATAATAAAACAACAAATCTAGTACAGAGGGACGGGGGTAGTGTACTAAAATATCAATATTTAGTACAGAGGGACGGAGGTAGTGTACTAAAAATATAGGGGAGGCGGTCAATTATTCCCGATCACAGTAAGCTGGAAGCAATATTTACCCGCTTTAATTTTAATGATTACCGTTGGATTGAAGCATCACAAATTGAAGTTGCTCACTGGGTGCGCTTTAAGTGTATCTTTGGCTGCACCAGCTATGGCAAGAAAGGATCCTGTCCACCGCAGGTGCCTTCGGTTGAAGAATGCCGTGCCTTTTTTTCCGAATATAGTGAAGCGGTTATCTTTCACTTTGCAAAAAAAGTTGATCGCCCGGAAGACCGTGTTCCCTGGAGCAGAGAGCTCAGCAAAAAACTGGTTAGACTTGAAAGAGAGGCTTTTTGGGCAGGTTATTACAAGGCCTTTATGCTCTTCATGGATGAATGTCGTTTCTGCATAAAATGTACCGGATCCCGGGAGGCCTGCGTTAATAAAGATGATGCCCGCCCCGGTCCGGAATCTTTAGCAGTCGATGTTTTCTCTACTGTCAGGAGTGCCGGATACCCTATAGAAGTACTAAGTGACTTTGACCAGGAAATGAACCGTTATGCTTTCCTGATGGTTGAATAAAAAAACCCGCCACTTATAAACATTGACGGGTTATAAACCGTAATCTATAAATTGTGATTGTTACTCTGCCGCGGGGGTAAATATTCTCGCGGCAAGTTCTTTGTCTATCATCAATATGCCATGTCCTTGTTCGCCCACCCGTTTGACTTTGCTTAGGAGCTTGTTCATGTTTGCTTCTTCTTCGACCTGCTCATCAATAAACCACTGCAGGAAACTGATGCTGGGGTAGTGTTTCTCTTCCTGGGCCAGGTTCATTAATTCATTAATCAGGCTGCTGACCAGCTTTTCATGTTCCAGGGCCAGGGTGAATATTTCCTCTGCTGATTTAAAATCGCGCTTTGGATCTTTGAACCCGGTTATTACAGCTTCTTCCCCCTGGTCATTGATAAAGTCGAAAAATTTCATGGCGTGAAACCTTTCTTCTTCAGCCTGGACGACAAAAAAATTAGCGAAACCATCGAGATCTTCTTTCATGAAGTGGGCTGCCATTGCCAGGTAATAGTGGGCGGAGTAAAATTCGTGAGTAATCTGTTCGTTTAACTTGGCTAATAACTTATCAGATAACATGGTAATCCTCCTTTTCTTTAAATTATATTACGTTTTGTGAATATATGCAAGGCAATTAAGTTCAATCTTAATATACCAGATTTTGTCTTAATGGTTTTGCACGGCTTCACCTGTTTGGATGAATAGTCTATTTTTCAGGCTAGACAGTCTATTGCGTCTTTTAATTTATGGTTTATTTTTGTGCATTTATGGCAGGATTCGCCTGTGTAGAAAGAGAATAACAGAAGGTCTGTTTATGTGAAAATTGAAGGGATCCAAAAAACAGGTTTTTATCTAAGACCAGCGCATTATGTAATTGTATAACTAGAAAATGCAGTAAGGGGAGTGGTATCGTGGAAGAGCAACTCAATAATGTCTTTGCATCATATAAAGGGGAAAAGAATGAACTGATTCCTGTTCTGCAGGATGTCCAGGAGGAAATCGGTTACCTGCCAGATGAAGCAATGCGAGAAGTGGCCCGTTTTGTAAGAGTGCCTGAAAGCAAGGTGTTCGGAGTGGCCACTTTTTATGCCCGTTTTCACCTCAAACCCCGGGGCGAGCATATTATCCGTCTTTGCTGCGGCACAGCCTGCCACGTTCGCGGAGCCAGCAGGGTTGCCGACAAAGTTAAAGATGTTCTTAAGGTTGGTGTGGGAGAGACAACTGAAGATTTGAAATACACCTACGAAGAAGTTGCCTGTATCGGTGCATGCGGATTGGCACCGGTAATGACCATCGACAAAGAAACTTTCGGTAAGCTCGATCCTGATAAAACAAAAAAAATCATTGAAACCTTCGGTGAAGTTTCAGAAGGGGGGCAGTTGTAGGTGGAGAAATTTATCGATCCCTGTTGTGAAAAATGCTTTAATAGTAAGGAAAAACCCTGTGATCAGTTTGTGGAATGCTGCCTCGAAGGTCCGCTTTGCCATGAAAGTGAGCCCTGCAAAAAAGCGCGTGAAGCAATCGTCGAAAGATATTCACACAGCTTAGCTTTCCGGGAGCACTAATTTTTTGTTTGACAATAATCTAATGATGAAAGGAGAGAGGACCAACGTGTATGAAAGGCATATTTTGATCTGTGCTGGAACGGGCTGCATTTCGTCGGGTGCCCTGGATATACAAAATGTCCTGGTCGATGAGCTCAAAAAGCACGATCTCGAGGATAAAGTGCGTATCATAATGTCAGGATGTCACGGTTTCTGCGAAAAAGGACCGATTTTTATTGTATACCCGGAAGATGTTTTCTACTGCGAAGTCAAAGCTGAAGATGTTCCTGAAATAGTGGAAGAATATCTGGTAAATGGCAATATGGTAGAACGGCTGCTATACAAAGATCCTGTTTCTGAAGAGACAGTCATTAACCACGACAAGATAATGTTTTACAGCAAACAAAAGCGTTTGGCCCTGCGAAACTGCGGTGTTATTGATCCTGAAAATATTGATGAATACATTATCCGCGGCGGCTATATAGGCCTGAAAAAAGCATTGCAGATGGAGCCGATGGCGGTAGTTAACGAGGTTAAAAGCTCAGGCCTGCGTGGCAGGGGCGGTGCAGGATTCCCTACCGGGATGAAGTGGCAGTTTGGAAACAGCAGTCCCGGAGAAAAAAAATACGTTGTCTGCAATGCCGACGAAGGAGACCCCGGAGCTTTTATGGACCGGAGTATTCTCGAGGGTGACCCCCATGCGGTTCTCGAAGGCATGCTCATTGCCGGCCGGGCGATCAACGCTGACGAAGGCTATATATATGTTCGCTCCGAGTATCCCCTGGCGATTAAACGTCTGCGGACCGCCATTACCCAGGCTGAACAATACGGTATGCTTGGAGAAAACATCTTAGATTTCGGCTTTAATTTTAAGGTAAAAATAAAGGAGGGTGCGGGTGCTTTTGTCTGTGGAGAAGAGACAGCATTGCTTGCCTCAATCGAAGGGAAACGAGGCGTACCCCGCCATCGTCCTCCCTTTCCAGCTATAAAAGGACTCTGGGGTAAACCGACAATTATTAACAATGTTGAAACACTTGCCAATGTGCCTCTAATTATGCGCCGCGGAGCAGAAGAATTTGCATCTGTCGGTACAGAAGGCAGCAAGGGCACCAAGGTTTTTGCCCTGACCGGTAAAGTTAACAACACCGGCTTGGTTGAAGTTCCTATGGGAATCTCAATTCGTGAAGTTGTTTTTGACATCGGCGGCGGTATCCGCTACGGCAAAAAATTTAAAGCCGCCCAGATCGGAGGACCTTCGGGAGGTTGTATTCCCGATGAGCATCTCGACCTGCCCATTGATTTCGATTCTCTTACCGCGGCAGGAGCAATGATGGGTTCAGGTGGCCTTGTCGTTGTTGATGAAGATACCTGTATGGTTGATATGGCCCGCTACTTTTTGAACTTTACTAAAAAAGAGTCGTGCGGACAGTGTATTCCCTGCCGCCTCGGTACTACACAGATGTATAATATCCTTGAAGATATTACTGAGGGACGGGGAAAACCGGAAGATATTGATCTGCTCGAAGAACTGGCCACAGCGGTTAAGAAAGGTTCTATGTGCGGCCTGGGTCAGACAGCGCCTAACCCGGTTCTGACTACCCTGCGATATTTCCGCGATGAATACGAGGCTCACGTTATGGAGAAACGCTGTCCGGCCCTTGTTTGTAAAGCTCTGTTAAAATATAGTATCGATCCTGAAAAATGTATTGGCTGCCAGCGGTGTATTAAGGCCTGCCCGGTTGATGCCATCAGCGGAGAAAAGAAGGAACCGCATATTATTGACCAGGATAAATGTACCCGGTGTGCAGCCTGCTTCGAAGCTTGTCCGAAGAAGGTTCGCGCTGTGGAGGTCGTCTCTGAGGGACTGCCTGAAACAATAGAATTAGCAGTAAGCAAGGAGGGCAAATAATGTCAGAGCTAATCACTCTCACCATAGATGACCTGGAGGTTCAAGCTGCTCCCGGCACCTCCATTTTAAGAGCAGCCCTGGATAACGGAATATATATTCCCCATCTGTGCGATCACCTAGATCTAACTTCAGTTGGTATCTGCCGGGTCTGCCTGGTAGAGATCGAAGGGCGCCGTCCCACGGTTTCCTGCATGACCCCTGTTGAAGAGGGTCTGATCGTGCGCACCGCCAGTGAGGAATTGGATAAAACCCGCAGACTCAACCTGGAATTGTTAGTCCTAAACCACGATTACGACTGCCAGAACTGTGCCAAGAACAGCAAATGCCAACTGCAGGAATTGACCCGTTTTATCGGCCTTGATGAAGATCGGATCAATTCAATGCGGAAACCTGAGCTTGCTATGCCTCTGGATGATTCCAACCCTTACTACCTGCGAGATATGAATAAATGTGTTTTATGCGGTATTTGTGTGCGAACCTGCGAAGAAATTCAGGGTGATGAATGTATCGATTTCACTTTTCGCGGAATTGAAACCAGGATCGGTGTGCTTGGTGATAAGCCAATCATAGATTCCACCTGTGTAACCTGCGGAGAATGCGTTGTCCGCTGCCCGGTTGGCGCCTTGATTCCCCGGGAAGCGGTTGAACCAACTTATGAAGTCGAAACGGTATGCCCCTTCTGTGGTTGTGGCTGCGGTATATTAGTCGGAGCCAGGGGCGGCAAAATTGTCAGCTCAACAGCAGTCGATGATAGCCCATCAAGCGGCGGCAGTCTTTGCGTCAAAGGGCGTTTCGGACTTGGCTTTGTCAACTCTCCGAAGCGTTTGACAACACCGTTGATTCGCAAAGAAGGCAAACTGGTAGAAGCGAGCTGGGAAGAAGCACTCAGCTTAGTGGCGGGAAAGCTTGGCCAGTATAAGGGCGGTCAGTTTGCCACTATTGCTTCTGCCAAGTGCTCCGTTGAAGATAACTATGTGTTGCAAAAATTTACGAGGGCAGTGATGGGAACAAATAATATTGATCACTGTGCCCGTCTCTGACACGCTCCCACAGTGGCCGGTCTGGCCACTACATTGGGAAGCGGTGCGATGACCAATACCATTTCTGAGATTGGAGACGCTGCATGTATCATAGCAATCGGCACCAGCACTACTGAAGCGCACCCGATTGTCGGCTACCAGGTTAAAAAAGCAGTTCGGCAGGGGGCAAAGTTAATTGTTGTCAACCCGCAGGAAGTTCCCCTGGTCCGTTTTGCCGATATATTCCTCCAGATAAAACCGGGCAGTGATGTGGCTCTTCTGATGGGTATGGCCAGGGCGATTATCGAAGAGGAGTTGCATGATCAAAAATATATTGAAGAGCGCTGTGAGGATTTTGATAAATTTAAGCAGTCCCTGGAAGAATACGCACCTGATTTTGTCAGCGATATTACCGGTGTTCCCTGGGAAAAGATAGCAGAAGCGGCTAAAATGTATGCTCAAAATAACCCAGCATCGATTTTATACTGCATGGGTATAACCCAGCATTCACACGGCACTGATAACGTTATGGCCATAAGTAACCTGGCCCTGATCACCGGCAACCTGGGTCGTGCTGCAAGCGGGGTTAACCCCCTGCGTGGACAGAACAATGTCCAGGGTGCCTGCGATATGGGCTCACTGCCCAATGTTTTTACCGGTTATCAAAAAGTTGATAATCCTGAGGCTCGTGAGAAATTTGAGAAAGCCTGGGGTGTATACCTGAGCGGAGAGCCGGGTCTTACCCACACCGAGATTTTTGACGCAGCTTACAAAGGAGATATAAAAGCCCTTTACCTGGTTGGCGAGAACCCGGTTCTTACCGAAGCCAATGCTGCCCATGCGCAGGAAGCGATGGAGAAACTGGACTTTTTAGTCGTTCAGGATATCTTCCTTAACGAGACTGCGGCTATAGCTGATGTGGTCCTGCCGGCAGCATCATTAATTGAGAAGAACGGTACTGTGGTTAATACTGAAAGACGAGTACAGCGTATACGCAAAGTAATTGAACCGGTTGGAGAGGCAAAGCCTGACTGGTGGATAGTAAGTGCCATTGCCAACGAAATGGGTGCGGAAGGTTTTGCATATAACAGTGCTGAGGAGATCTTTAAAGAGGCTGCTTCTCTTACTCCAAGCTATGCAGGTATAAACTACGACAGATTAAAAGAGGGAAGTATTCAATGGCCCTGTCCGACGGAAGATCATCCCGGGACACCAATTCTGCATACCGAGAAATTTAACACTCCTTCGGGCAAAGGCAAACTGGTACCGATTGTATACAGACCCTCGGAAGATTGCTGTGATTTCGATTTTCCACTGGTCCTGACCACGGAACGCAACCTTTACCAGTACCACAGCACTATGACCCGCTACTCCGAAGGGCTGGATGAACTGAGCGGTGGCGAACATATTATGATCAATCCGATTGACGCTGAAAAGATGGGTATATCTGACGGCGAAATGGTTGAAGTGAAATCGCGTCGTGGTGAACTAAAAGTTAAAGCAAAAATTACCCGGCGCAGTCAGAAGGGTGTCGCTTCACTCAGTTTCCACTTTGCTGAATGTCCGACCAACCTGCTGACCAGTGCGGCCCTGGACCCGGTATCAAAAACGCCCGAGACCAAGGTGTGTGCCATCAGTATCGAAAAAGCCTGAATAAGTGTATTCATTATATTTCAGGGGGGAGTTTCCCGGTCAGGAGAACTCCCCCCTTCTTTTTCATTTTTTTATCCGCCATTACCTCATCATGAACATGAATAAGAAAGGGATGAAAGTATTAATCGATAGAAATCGGCACAGGTGCAGCAGAGATACCTTATATTGTCTGCAACAGTGATACCGATGAAGACTAAAAGCAGGTCTAACAAGCGCGGCGAAAGTTTGCTTACCGGCACATCGGCCACCGAAATAGAGGCCACGAATATAGTTGATCCAACCAGCAGGCCGGCAGGAACCCCCAGCCATTCCAACAGCAGGCCACCCACTGAAGCTATTAATAAGGTTATCAGAATTCTAAACCAGGATTCTCTAAATGAAAACATGATGCTGGAAAGTGCCTTCTGATTAAAATATTTGTTGGATCAATTGCCGTATAATCCAGTTATCTTAAGGAAAGTTATACCGTCAAAATTAATCCTTTTTTTGACGGGGGCAATGCTGTTGTTACACTGGCTCTTTGGCGGTTTTTTTGAACTGCGGGTTTCCCGTTCCTCGAGCCATTTAAGCAGTAATGGAAAGATTAGGATAGTGCCAAGCATCCGAATCATATGCATGACGATAATCACTGTAACTCCTGCACCGGAAGCAAGGGCGATAACAGTTATCTCGGGCAGACCACCCATACTTGCCGAAAGCATTGCCGTGTAGAGAACCATCGCGGAATAACAGGTCAAAAAAACCCGATCAAAAATACTATTGAAAGAGCCCATGCGATAATTATGACTGCTGAGACAGCCATGGGCTTGAGTTCGCGCACCGTGTTCCTATTCAGCATTGAGCCAACAAATATGCCGATAATAATCTGTGTTGCAGGAAATAAAAAATCAGGTGAAGTCGGTAGTTCCACCTATTATATTATATCACTTGCAAGCTTACTCTTCCCATCTGCCCTGCTTCGTTCACACTGAACTATATTAATTTCCCGCCGTCCACACTAATTTAAAATGACAATCTTTCCTATGTCATTCAATTTGTCAGTAATAATTTCCGGGTGAGCAGTTTAAATAATATGATATAATTAAACCTGCCCGGTCATAAGCAGTCGGAAGAGAGGCAGGAATTGCAGCTTTATGTTTCCTTTACGCGATACAATTACTTATCACGGCACCACTCTTGCTACAATCGGCCTGATAATTCTAAATGGTATTGCTTTCTTATATCAGTTTTCTCTGGGGATTGATGCGTTTCCGGAGATATTTTTTACTTTTGGTTTCACTCCCGAACTTTTCTTTCAGGATCCCATTGGTGAATATTGGACTATATTCACAAGTATGTTTGTTCACGGTTCATTTTTCCACCTGTTGAGTAACATTTGGTTCCTCTGGGTATTTGGCCCTGCTGTTGAAGGCCGGCTCGGATTCTTCCGCTTCATGTTTCTTTATCTGCTTGCAGGCATTGCTGCTGCACTTATGCAGGGTTTATCACTGCCTGAGAGCACGATTCCCATGGTCGGAGCCTCCGGGGCCGTATCAGGCATTCTTGGCGCCTATCTGATCCTATTTCCCCGGGCCAGAGTGCTAACTATCATTCCGCCTTTATTCTTCTTTTTCTTCTGGCTGCCTGCGCCGATATACTTAGGTTATTGGATATTGATCCAATTTGTTTATGTTTTTTACGAGGTGGTTGGTATAGCCTGGTGGGCTCATATCGGAGGGTTTTTTCTCGGCCTGGTGCTGGTCTTGATTATGAGACCCAAAAGGCATTACCGCGCCGACCCCTTTTGGGAATGCTGGCGGGACTACTGCTAGCCGGTCTGGAAGAAAGGGCTTTTGGATATTTGTCAACAAATCGATCTGAAGCAAGGAGGTCACTTTTATGGAGAATATTTCTCAACTTTTCTGGCTATTCATAATTATTATGGCGCTGACGCCCTACCTGCAGCAGCAGATCCTGCGCTCTGCACGCACTCGTAAGATAATTGAGCTTGAGCGCAAGCGCGGCAGTCGCGTTATCACCCTGCTTCACCGCCAGGAAGCGGTAAGCCTGCTTGGTATACCGTTGACACGTTACATTAATATTGAAGATTCGGAGCAGGTATTGACGGCTATTCGTCTGACTGATAAAGATGTACCCATTGATTTGATTGTCCATACTCCCGGCGGTTTGATCCTTGCATCCGAGCAGATTGCCGAAGCCCTATTGCGTCACCCCGGAAAAGTTACTGTCTTCGTGCCCCATTATACAATGTCCGGTGGTGCGCTCATAGCTATGGCTGCTGATGAACTGGTCATGGATGAAAATGCTGTCATTGGCCCGCTCGATCCCCAGCTTGGCCAATATCCTGCCGCTTCACTGGTTAAAGTCCTCGAATCAAAAGAAATGAAAGATATCGATGACCAGACCATCATACTGGCAGATGTTGCCAGTAAAGCCTTGCGTCAAGTGAAGAGTACTGTTAAATGTCTGCTTGCCAAGCATATGGACGAGGAGAAGGCTGAAGAAACTGCTGAAATACTAACCCAGGGGATCTGGACTCACGATTACCCAATTGATGTTCAGCAAATTGCCGAGTTAGGTATTAATGTAAACACCAATATGCCTGCAGAAATTTACAACTTAATGAGCATGTACCCTCAGCCACGCACAGCCAGGCCGAGTGTTGAATACAGCCCCGGCCCGGTTTACCCTTCGGGTCCGAGTGACAAATAATTAGAAGGAATAATATTATTGACCGATCAAATTGACCTTTCAAAAATGGAGAAGAAAATTATCATCCGCGTCGTTGAAGAAAAAGATCTCGACGCTATAGTGGAGCTGAGCAAAATCTGCTTCCCCAACATGGAGCCGTGGGCCAGGGAGCATCTAAAGAGTCATATAGATATTTTTCCAGAAGGTCAGTTTTGTGTAGAATATGATGGACTGATTATCGGAGCATCCTCGAGTCTGATAATCGATTTTAATGAGTATGAGGATCGACACACCTTTGATGAAATTACTGACAACGGTTACATAACAAATCACGATCCCCATGGTAAGCATCTGTACGGCATATCGATCATGGTCCATCCGGATTTTCGACGTCTCCACGTCGGTACCCGGATCTACGAAGCGCGCAAAAAGTTGGTTCAGCGTCTGAATTTAAAAAGTTTCCTCGTCGGAGGACGCATTCCTTTTTATCACAAGTATGCTGACCGCATGACTGCCGCGGAATATGTTCAGCAGGTCATCCAGCAGAAGATATATGACCCTGTTCTAAGCTTCCAACTGTTGAACGGCTTTAAACTTAAATGGGTTAACCCTCATTATCTTGACGACGATAAAGCTTCTCTTAGCTATGCTGTTTTGCTTGAATGGAGCAATGTGGACTACCTGCCCCGATCCAGGAGGCTTTACCTGCGTGCATTTCCTGTGCGTATCTGTACTGTGCAGTATATGCTTAAAAAAATAAGTTCCTTCGAAGCCTTTGCCAGCCAATGTGAATATTATGTGGATGTTGCTGCACTTGACGAATCCGACTTTGTTGTTTTTCCTGAAACTTTTACCTTGCAGCTGCTTTCGTTTCTTGGTGAAAGTGTGCCCAGCCTGCAGGTGCGGCGCCTGGCCGGGTTTACTGAACAATATATCGAACTATTCAGCACTCTGGCTGTTAAACACAATGTTAACATAATAGGTGGTTCCCATTTTGTAGAAGAAGATGAGTTAATCTATAATGTGAGCTACCTGTTTCGCCGTGATGGGACCATTGACCGCCAGTACAAACTGCACATAACTCCCGATGAAAAAACCTGGTGGGCAATTCAACCCGGAAAAGAGCTTAACATTTTCGATACCGACTGCGGCAAAATTGCTATCCTGATTTGTTATGATATACAATTCCCCGAACTGTCCCGCCTTGCTGTTGATCGCGGGGCCCGCATGATTTTTACCCCGTTTTGTACTGATGACCGCCAGGGTTACCTGCGGGTGCGCTACTGTGCCCAGGCGCGGGCCGTCGAAAATGAGATTTACACTGTTATATCCGGCACTGTGGGCAACCTGACCCACGTGCCGCGCACAGATACCATGTATGCTCAATCAGGCATCTTCTCACCGTCTGACTTTACATTCTCCCGGGACGGCATTGTCGGCGAGTGCAGCGCAAATATCGAAACTATCGTCATCGGTGAAGTAGATTTAGAAATCCTCAGGCGCAATCGCATCACTGGAACAGTTACCCACCTGAAAGATCGACGCAAAGACTTATACAAAATAATAGAAAAAACGCCTGAATAAGGCCGCAGGTGAGCAGTTTTCATGGATGGAGATAAAATAGATGAATGATATTTTACAGATTACTTTAATAGGGTTTGCTGCAGGAACGATTGGCACCGGATCAGGAGCGGTTATTGCATTGTTTGTAAAAAACCCCAGCAAGGCGCTGCTTGGTTTTATCCTGGGTTTTGCCGGGGGGATTATGCTGGCAATTGTTCTGACGGATCTACTACCTGAGTCAATGGAAGCAGGTAGTTTTTTTACGGCTTTTATAGGCCTTCTGGTTGGCGCTGTATTCATTCTTGCCCTGGATTTAAGGATGCCGCATTTCCATTTTTTTGAAACAACTGAAGAGCTTGCTCGTTATATACGGACCGGGACTATTCTCGGTCTTGGAATTGCTATGCATAATTTGCCGGAAGGTATTGCTATCGGGGCCAGTTATGTTGCATCCCCGGCTCTTGGTTTTTCACTTGCTTTTACTATTGCCCTTCATAATATACCGGAAGGAATTGCCATGGCCTGCCCGCTTTGTGTCGGCGGTATGCGGTTGCGCTGGATCTTGTTTTATACCGCTATGGCAGGTTTACCGATGGGCCTGGGGGCATTAATAGGAGCAAGCATTGGTGCGATTTCTCCAGTGGTCCTCTCGCTGTCACTCGGTTTTGCGGGGGGGGCGATGCTCTATATTATTTTCGGGGAATTAATTCCCGGTGCGCAGAATTCCGGAAGCGGACATTCAGGTACTTTTGGTGCTGTCTTCGGTACTATCGCCGGTATCCTATTGCTTACATTGTTCTAAAGATTGACTATTGATTGCTGTCACTTAATAAGTTGAAGGAGTTGATTAAAAATGGAAAAAGCGGGCAAAAACAAACCAAATCGCCTGGTGAAAGAGAAGTCACCTTACCTTTTGCAGCATGCTTATAATCCTGTCGATTGGTTTCCCTGGGGCGATGAAGCTTTTGAGAAAGCAAAAAAAGAAAACAAGCCTGTATTCCTGAGTATAGGCTACTCTACATGTCATTGGTGTCATGTAATGGAGAAAGATTCTTTCGAAGATCAGGAGGTTGCCGCCCTGATCAATGAGCATTTTATACCGATTAAAGTTGATCGCGAAGAACGTCCCGATTTAGATCAAAAGTATATGGCCGCCTGCCAGGCTTTAACCGGGCAGGGAGGGTGGCCGCTTACAGTATTTCTTACTCCTGATAAAAAGCCCTTTTATGCCGGGACTTTCTTTCCGAAGCGATCGCGTTACGGGATTAACGGTATGATGGAAATTCTGCCAAAATTGAGTGCTTTCTGGAAGGAAGATCGTGACAGAGTTATTCAAGCCGGCAACGAATTGACCTCTGCTCTGACTCAAATGGCCCGTAATACCGGAAGTGCTAATGGCAAAGTACTCCGGACGCTGCCGGGAGCAGATCTACTCGACCGGGCCTGTAAACAGTTAAAAGACAGTTACGATAAACAGTATAGTGGTTTTGGCGAAGCGCCAAAATTTCCGGCCCCACACCAACTGATTTATCTTGTCCGCTGTTGGAATCGTAACAATGATAGTAAAGCATTGGAAATGGCCGTAAGTACTTTGCGGGCAATGCACCGGGGAGGAATTTTCGACCAAATAGGTTATGGATTGCACCGCTATTCAGTTGACCGCAGGTGGCTGGTGCCTCATTTTGAAAAGATGCTTTACGACCAGGCTCTCGTTGTTCTGGCAGCCCTGGAAGCTTATAAAAGTTCCGGTGAAGATGAGATGGCTATCTTCGCCCGTAAAGTGATCAGCTATGTTATGACAGAGCTTGCTTCTCCGGAAGGGGCTTTTTTTGCTGCTGAAGATGCTGACAGTGAAGGAGAAGAAGGAACCTTTTATGTTTGGCGGCCTGAAGAACTCATAGAAGCGCTTGGTAAAGAGCAGGGCAGCCTGGTATCAGATTACTTTGGAGTTACAGAAAAAGGTAATTTCGAAAAAGGTAAAAGTATTTTTCACCGGGTAGCGGATGATGATAAATTTGCCACTGAAAGAGGTATGACCGAAGAGGATCTGGCAAAAACGCTTGAACTTGCAAGGACAACCCTGCTTAAAGTACGCAGCCACCGTGAAAGGCCTTTTCGTGATGATAAAATAATCACCTCATGGAACGGCTTAATTATTGCCGCACTGGCTCGGGCTGCATATATATTGCAGGAACCAGATTACTTAAGAGCCGCAGAAAAGGCAGTCTCATTTATCACCCATAAGATGGTATCCCCTGATGGCCGCTTATTAAGAAGATATCGCGAGGGTGAAGCAGCCATACCTGCTTTTCTCGATGATTATGCTAATTTGACCTGGGGATTCCTGGAGATTTACCGAAGCAGCAGCGAACCTGTTTACCTCGAGAGGGCTGAAAATCTAAGCCGTGAAATGCTCGATCTTTTTATGAAAGAAAAGGGTATTTTACAATATAGTAATTCAAATGAGGAGCCGGAAGATTTTGCTCTTGAAGCAGAAGCCTCCGACAGCGCGACTCCATCTGGAGTCTCTGTTGCAGCGATGAATTTGCTTCGGTTGGGTAGATTGCTGCAGCAGGAAAGCATGGTTAAGATAGGGCGGGGTCTGATAAAAAGCCAGCAGTCTAAGCTCGAGCGATTTCCAACCAGTTTTACTTACCTGCTCACAGCCCTGGATTATGCCCTTTCAGCTAATGGAGAGAATTTTTATTGCACTCCCGATGGGAATTGCGGAGAGGAATAATTTTTCTTATACCGCCCCGGGGATCTTCAACATCACCACGGTAACGTGGGATAACATGAACGTGGAAATGAAAAACTGTTTGGCCGGCATCTCGTCCCACATTAGCTCCAATGTTATAAGCATGGGGACTATATTTTTTGTCCAGATACTGCCTGACCCTGAAAATAAGCTGACTGATAGCATTATGTTCTTCAGGCGAAGCGTCAAAATAGTTTTCCACGTGGCGTTTTGGAATAACGAGGATATGACCTTTACTAACCGGGCAGGCATCGTAAAAGGCCAGGGCAAGTTTATTTTCTGCTACTATTTCCAGGGATTCTCTATTGCAAAAAACACAATCCGTCATAAATTGTCCTCCTGATCGGTTATCTTTATTCCTTTACTTGCTCTTTATCATAACATAGGGGTTGTCAAAATACATCTCGACCTCATGGTAAGAACCAGACAACCTTTAAATCACAGGCAGGATTACAATGCAACGGTAGTGAATTTAACCAGGGTAAATAATCATGATGATTAAGGATAACTTATAGAGGGGGTAGCAGGTTTTTGGTTGATCTTAGCAACTCCGAACGTTTTTTAACTGCTTTCTCCGCCATTGAACATGAAATGGAAAGGATCCTCAAGTTGAAGGATCACAGGCGCTTTTTCGAAATGGTTGAAAAAAGCGCACGGTTGAATCCGGTTATAGAGCGCTATCGTTTTGATTTAAAAGAGTATGGTGAATTACGCAATGCTATCGTGCATGATCGGGCCGGTGGTATTATTATTGCTGAGCCGAATGATCAAGCAGTAATGCATATTGAGAAGATTGCCAGGCTGCTTTTAAAACCGCCAAAGGTTGCGCCTTTATTTCTGAAAGAGGTGTTAGCATTATCAATCAGCCATAACGTATCAAGAGCAATCAGAGATTTAAGCCGCATGTCTTATACCCAGATCCCTGTACTTGATGATAAAAGGGTTGCCGGATTATTAACTTCGAACATGATTGTAAAGTGGATGGGTATAAGTCTGGCTGAGAATTCCTTCGATATAGACAACACTACTCTAATCGATGTTATAAATATTGTTGGCCATGAAGGTAACTATGAAATAATAGCGGCTAACAAGTCCCTCTTTGAAATACCTGATTTATTCTATCACTGGCAGAACGAAGGAAGAAAACTTGAGGCTGTTTTGATTACAAAGCGAGGAGATTCTTCTGAGCCGCTGCTTGGTATAATTACAAACCGTGACCTGCCTTTGATTCACAGGGAGCTGGAACAAAACAACTATTCTCAGGCTGAAGAATCCTGAAAGCATTTTTCAAATCATTATGATATCATAGTAACCTGAAGTATCTTGGCCAGCGCGAAAGTGGAAGGGAGCCCAAATATGATATTCAAGAAGTTTTGTCATCTTTGTTTATTTGGATTTGTTTGCTTGCTGATGCCTGTTATGCTTTTTATTACAGACGGTGGAAAACCGGAAATGGTTCCGGCGATTATAGATGGCGATGGTTTTATTAATGAAGATGGACGGGATGAATCGTCAAATTTTTATGCCCTGATTTATGCACCTGAGAAGGACACGATTTCAGTACCCGAAAATAAAATTGAACCAGAGCCTGAAGTCGTACCCGAACCTGAACCTGAACCCGAGCCTGAGCCTGAACCTGAACCCGAACCTGAACCAGAACCAGTGCCGTCAACCCGGACCGGTTCCGATTCGGCAGAGCCGGCAACAGAGCAGCAGGTCACAGAGCAGACTGCTTCTCAATCCGGTTCTACCGGAAGTTCATCGGGCCTGAGTAATAAAGAGCAGCAAATGTTAAACCACATCAATGAAGCAAGGAAAAATGCAGGCCTTTCTCCTCTCCGGGTTTGCAGTCAACTAACAGCAGCCGCCCGGGCAAAAAGTAAAGACATGGTTGAAAAAAATTATTTCAGCCATACTTCACCGACCTATGGCGGTCTTCAAGGATTGCTCAGCCGTTTCGGGATTAGTTATCGCGCGGCTGGAGAGAACCTGGCCATGAATTCTAACGGCAGCGTCAGTGCAGCCCATAATTCACTGATGGGTTCACCCGGCCACCGTGATAATATCCTGGGTCGTAATTACAGCGATGTAGGAATCGGCATTCACATAAAAAGTGACGGATGTCATTATTACACCCAAATATTCGTAGGCCGTTAAAATTTCTGCTTTCTCTCTTGAGTAAGAATAGGCCCCGTTTGTTCGCTTCATTTATAAACCCTTTTGCTTGATTGATGATTGAGGACAGGAGGTGTCCAAATGCTGAAAAAGTTATTTTTAACAGCAGTAACATTAATTGCTTTGGCGGTTCCCGCCAGCGCCCAAATTGAAGCAGAGCAAGTTCAACATGATAATTCAGTGCAGGAAAATTTCTACAGGGGACGGGTGCTCGAGATTCATGAAACAAAAGAGGATGAGCATGAATATTATACGGTTATTGAGCAGCAAGTATTGGTTCGTCTGACCAGTGGCCCTTACAGCGGAGAAACCATAACAATCTTTAATACATTTTTTGAAGGTGATCCTGTTTATGATTTTTTGATCGAAGAAGGCCAGGAAGTTATCGTTGTTACTATGGGGGAAGAGGGATCCTTTGATCAGGCTTATGTCCAGGACATGGCAAGGGATCGAGGAGTTTACTACCTGATTGCTGTTTTCCTGATAGCGCTTTTGGTAGTAGGCCGGATGAAGGGCTTAAAGACAATTATAACCCTGGCTGTCACCATCCTCCTGATATTTCAATTCCTTTTGCCTATGCTTCTGGCAGGCTACAGCCCGATTTTGCTGGCAATCATTACAGCTTCCCTGGCTATAACCTTTACCCTCTTTGTAATCGGCGGCCTGAATATGAAATCTCTGGTTGCCGTCCTGGGAACTGTTACCGGTGTATTCGTAGCCGGGCTTATGGCATTTTGGGCCGGTAGTTTAGCCCGGTTGACCGGGTTTGGCACACACGAGGCACAGATGCTTTACTTTATGGATCAATCAATCGATTTTCGGGGACTGCTTTTCGCCGGTATTATCATCGGCTCGCTGGGCGCTATTATCGACATCGGTATATCGGTTGCCTCTGCTGCTGCTGAAATCAGGCAGGCCTGCCCCGAGATTCATTTTAAAGAGCTTTTCGGAGGCGCGCTGAACGTTGGACGCGATGTGATGGGAACAATGGCCAATACATTGATTCTTGCTTACGTTGGTGCTGCTATCCCGATGCTGTTACTGGTAATGGGTTACGAGATTGATTTTCTAAAAGTCATAAACATGGACCTGATCGCTACAGAATTTGTACGCGGGATAGCCGGCAGTATAGGGTTGATTGCAGCTGTCCCTGTCACTGCTGTTCTGGCCGCCTATTTTCTGGCTGATCACAGATGATTGTTTAAGGTCAGTTAGATCGATGAAATAGCAGGAGGATTGATCATAATGAAAAGTTTTGACTTGATAGTAATCGGCGGCGGAACTGCCGGAATGAACTTGCTTTACCGGGCAGCGGGAAAAGGTTGGAAGGTAGCTGTAATCGAATCAAGCTATTTGGGAGGGACCTGTATTAACGTCGGCTGCATTCCTTCAAAAACCCTGCTCCACTCGGGAAGGGTGATGCAGAAAGTATGTGATGCCGGAGATTATGGCATTATTGTTGAAGCGCCGCGGGTTGACTGGCCGGCGGTGGTGCGCCGTAAAGACCGCCTTGTTGGGCGCATCCGCAGTCGTAGCTATGATAACGTCGATAAAAATAAAAATATTACCTTGATCGAGGGTGTAGCAGAGTTTAGCGGACCGCGTGAAATTGAAGTAAACGGAGAGAAGATTACTGCTGCTAAAATAGTAATTGCAGCCGGCGCACGTCCTGCAATACCGCAGATTACAGGTTTGGACCGGGTTGACTACCTTAACTCCACTTCAGTCATGGATATGCAGAAGCTGCCGGATAGTTTGTTGATCCTGGGCGGAGGTATCATTGCCCTTGAATTTTCACAGCTTTTTTCCCGCCTGGGAGTCGATGTGACTATCCTTCAGCGCGGTAAACGGCTGGTTAAAGCCCTTGAACCTGAAATATCAGATGAAATATGCAGCATTTTAGAAAGTGAAGGGGTTGATGTTAAACTAGATACTCAGATCATAGAAGTGGGTAAAGAGGGTTTAGGTATCTATGTTGTCGATAAAACTGATAACGGGCCGGTACGCTATAGAGCTGAAAAAATAATGCTGGCAGCTGGTAGAACACCAAACACCGACAGGCTTAAAGTAGAGCGTGTCGGAGTTGAAATTGATGAAGGGGGTTTTGTTAAGGTCGATTCAAATTATAAAACCACTGCTGAAGGAATTTGGGCTATAGGTGATGTGATAGGCGGGATGATGTTTACCCATGTAGCCTGGCATGATGCATTCCTGCTTTCTGGTTACCTTTTACACGGCAGGGAGATCCCTGCCGAAAACAGATTAATTCCTTTTGCCATCTTTGCAGAACCGGAGATTTCAGGAGTCGGTATGGGCGAGGAAGAAGCTTATAAAGCCGGTTATGAAGTTAAAATCCAGCGCTTTTACTTTGCTCATCATGGGCGGGCCCTGGCCGCAATGGAAACAAAGGGTTTTGTCAAACTGGTAATCGACAAAACAAATGGCAAGGTACTTGGAGCCCATATAATCGGTCCTGATGCAGGCGAAATGATTCACGAACTGGTCGCTGCTATCCGTTTCGGCGCAACAGTTTATGACCTGCAGGATATGATGCATATACATCCAACATTAACCGAGGCAATTAAGAGCGCCGCCTGGTCAGATTAATAAAAAAACGGGATGGAATTTTAAACATGGAGTCGTCGCTGTTTTGAATTCGTTTCCAGCTTATTTCGATTTTATTTGAGTTATCCAAAAAAAGTGCTGATAAACTTACTGATTACGTCCGCACCACCGATAATAGTGCCAATGCTACTTCCCAGGTTGGCGAAGACAACAACCAGGAGGATATGGGTTACCTTGTTGCGCCAAAAACCACGGAAGGTATGAATGTCTTCAGCAAGATTTTCGAAGTCATTCACATTTGGTTTTCTGACAATAGCTTCAGTTAAGCCGGCAAACCAGCCGGCAGCCAGTAGTGGACTTAGAGAACTGATTGGCGCTACAACGAAAGCGGTTAAAATGGACAGTGGATGGGCGAAAGCGAGTGCGGCTCCTAAAACTCCCAGGGACCCGTTCCAGAGAATCCAGCTTACCATTTGATCTATTCCTGTTGCCCTGTCAACAGAAAATGTCGATGCAATTATGGTAATTATTAATATGGGAATGGCCCAGGCAATAATTTTAGTTATTTTTGAAGGCGGCAAAATTTTTGAAAGCTCTGCCAGATCGTTATCGATATGCAGTTCCTTCTTAATACCGGGAATGTGGCCCGCTCCCAACACAGCCACAATTTTGCTGCCGGGTGCTGTTTTTATTTTCTGAGCGAGAAAGCGGTCTCTTTCGTCAATTACAATTGATTTTAGTTGTGGAAAAGCACGGGATAGTTCTTCCAGGGCGGCGCTGAGCATGTCCTGGCTTTTCATCTTTTCCAGATCTTCCTCGGTCAACTCTTCACTTGCCAGCGTACTCAACATAAAATTAAAGAACAATTTAAGTTTGCCCCAAAAACCAAGCTTTCGCCATAAACGGAGCATTGTAACCTGGATATCACGATCAGCAAGGCAGAGTTCGGCACCGACTTCTTTAGCTGATGTAATACCCTGGATCATCTCCTGACCTGGCTGTATCCCGAATTGCCTGGCCAATTTTTTTTGATATGAGGATAAAGCCAGTTTTACTAAAAGCAGTAGTGCCTTACCTTCTTTAACAATCTTGACTACATCAGTGTTTTTCCACTTTTCCGCATCGACTATAGATTGATAGCGGGATTCGCAAAGTTCTACGCATACAGTATCCGGTTTTTCAGTTTCGATAAGCTCCTTGACTTCATCGACACTTTTTCTTGAAACGTGGGCTGTACCGATTAATATTATTTGGCGATCATCTATATCTATACGATGGACATTGTCATTGGTCAAATAATCACATCCTGCCGGTATTTCATTCTTAACAAGAGTAATAATATCATATTTTAATACTTCAAGGGGACAGGGTATAAATTTTATAATCACCGAATTCTTTACAGATCCAGCTACAGCTGTACATATAATATAAAACATTTTACTTTTTTCGTATCATATTCTGTACGGAGCCCTTACTGATTCTCAATGCTGCAGAAATTCTCCTTATGGATAATCCGTGTTTATTATGTAAAATAGAAACAGTAGCCGGAAGGCTTTTATACTTTTTAATGCTTGACATATCTGTAATGCCGGCATTTTTTAGTTCTGCCTCTACTATATGATTTATTCTTTCATCGGATAACTGATTATCAGGTAGTTCCAGGAAAGATTCATGTACCGGTATTTTTAAGAGACGGTTGTATTCTTTGATTGCAACAGATAAGTTTTGGTTGATGAAGTTTAAAATACTGGTATCAACAAATGTATTGATTTCAGCATCTCGATAACAGCAGTCACTTGACCACCGGTATTTTTCTACTTCGTCACATATACCGGCTTTGACGGGGTTTTGATGTATATATCTTAGAACGGTAAATAGATACTTTTCATCATCAATGCTTTCGCTATCGTACCTGTTTTGGAATAGATGACCCACCCTGTTATACTTTTTATTAAAGTAGATTGCGTAAGCTGTACTGAGGCTATGCATTGCCGCGGTTAACTGTCCGTCAATTTCCCGCAGCAGCACATGGAGATGGTTGTCCATAAGACAGTAAGCAATAACAGAAATAAAGCCCTTGTCAACCTGCTTCTGCAGAAGCTCTAAAAATTTATGACGATCCTGGTTGTTTTTAAAAATCAGGTTGCGGTTATTTCCGCGCAGCATAACATGGTAATATCCACTCTCGGATTTCATGCGGGCAGTTCTGACCATATGATGGGTCTCCTTTACAATGGATGAATTGTATCACATATATTTTTAGTACACAACCTCCGTCCCTGTGTACTGTTATCTGTCAATTTGGGGTATGTTCTATTAATGTTATTGTTTCCACGTGGCTGGTATGAGGGAACATGTCGATGGGTTGAACCTGGCGGATTTTGAATTGTTTTTGCAGCAGCTGTTTTAAGTCGCGGGCCAGGGTAGAAGGGTTGCAGGAGATATAAATAATCCGTTCCGGTTTAGCTGCTGCTGCTGATTCAAGCAGGTCCGGGGAGCAGCCGCCGCGTGGCGGATTGAGATATAACGTTATCGGATGTTCACCCTTAAGAAGCAAACCGGAGATTTCTTCAGCCCGGCCATTGATAAATTTAACATTGTTAATATTATTTAATATGGCATTAGCCTTGGCATCATCGATAGCAGAGCTTTCTGAATCGATGCCAAGCACAGTACCTGCTTTTCTGCTCAGGTAAAGAGCAAAGTTACCGGTACCGCAATATAAATCGTATGCAGTACGCGGACTGCCGGCCAGCTTTGCGGCTTCTTTGTAGAGTACTGCAGCCTGTCTGGGATTGACCTGGAAAAAAGATTTTGGTGATATGCGGTAGCGGTAAGGAGTAATTTCTTCCTCGAGGAAAGCTTGTCCGAAAAGGCTGTGATGTTTAATATTTAAGCCTTTATTCCCGGGTTGTAAAAGTGTGACCCCGGATAATAGATGACCTGCTTCACCGGATATCAGATTTGCCAATTTTTCCAGGCTGCCGGGGCTGCTGTTTACTTTGCCTGGAAGGGTAACCAGGCATCGATTGGTAGAAAATGAAGAGCGAATTACAGCACCGGTGACAGGTAAAGGGTTTCTATTCTTTCCGCTTTTCATGTCGAAAAATTTTTGTCCGGAAGTACGGATATGATTGATCATTTGAGCAATCAGAGGGTGTTGGACCAGGCAGTCTTCAATATCGATGATCCGATGACTTTTTTCTTCAAAAAAGCCTGCTATTACCCGTCCGCTATCAAAGCCAAGGTGAATTTGTGCTTTGTTGCGAAAGCGCCATGGTTCATCCATGCCGATGATCGGTAAAACCGGAACCTCAATTGCAGCAATTCTGTGCAGGGTTTCAGTTACCATTTCCCGCTTCCAGGCCAACTGTTTTTTATAATCCAGATGCTGAAGCTGGCAGCCCCCACAGTGCTTGAAATAGGGGCAGGGAGGAGATATCCTTTGTTCGGCAGTACTGATTAGCGAAAGCAGGGTTGCTTCCGCATAATTTCTGTGAACCGCAGTTATCTTAATTTCTACTTTTTCGCAGGGCAGAGCACCAGGCACAAATATTGTAAAACCATTTTTCTTTCCCACGCCTTCTCCGCGGTGATTCAGGTCTGTAATTTCCAGCTCTGATATTTCCCCTTCTCTACAGGGCGGGTCGGTTCTTTGGTCGGTCATGGCTCCACCTCTCCTCCGAAAGCTATGCAAGCGGCTGAAATTGTGATTTTATTATATAATACTTGTCCAGATCGACCATTTATGTGGACCTTGTGTAATTGATCAACTATAATTAGGCTGACAAGCTCATTAATTTCAAGAATAATTATGAGAAGGAGTAGCTTAATGCAGAAGCCGAAAAATGGTATCCACCCACAGAATTCCAATTCTAAACTGCCACTGTTTTCGCTTATGTTCGGTGTTGGAAGCATAGCCGGTTTATTAATATCAATTGCTTTAGCTTTAACAATTGAAGTAATCGGTGCTGTGTCATTATTCCGAGGGCTGGTTTTGCCTCTTTCCATTGCGGCAATCTTTATCGGTGCTATTGCCGCAAACAAGATTTCTGAAGATGATTTAAAAGGCCGGACTCAGGCTCGTGTAGGAATAATCCTCGGTGTGGTTGCCTTTGGCCTTATAATCCTGGGTTTTCTTGCAGCAGCTGTAATATTTATACCCCTGCGTTTGCTGGGGGCATAAGCAGGCAAAGATTGCTTAATTACCGGACGCAGCTTTCAGTTTTTCATTGCTTGAAAAGAAATAGGCCCGATGACGTTTAATTAACCACATGGCCAGTATAAATGAAAACAGGTCGGCCAGGGGAAAGGCCAGCCATATCCCGATCAGGTCAAGGAAAAGCGGCAGAAGGATGAGCAAGGGGATCAAAAAGAGAACCTGCCTGGCCAGCGATAAGATGAGGGCTTCCCTTGCTTTGCCGAGAGCCTGAAAAACTCCGGCGGTTATTATTTGCATACCGACTGTCATCGAGAGGGCAAACATTATCCGCAGGGCACTTTTTCCCATTTCGATTGCTGCAGGATCGCTTGTAAAAACCATCATCAGGGGACCGGGTATAGCCATCACCAGCAGGAAAGCCCCGAAAGCAATATATGTAGAAACTTTCATAGACAGGATAATTGACTCATTTACCCGCAATTTTTTTCTGGCCCCGTAATTATAACCAACCAGGGGCAGCATGCCCTGAACTACCCCCAAAATTGGCATTAGCGTGAACATCATAACCCTGTGAATAATTCCCAGTACTGCTATCGCCAGGTCACCACCATAATGTATAAGCAGGTTATTGGCAATTATGAGCATCACGCTGGCCGATCCCTGACGGGCAAATGCGGAAGCACCTATAGCTAATATTTCCCTGATCAGGCCAAAACGGGGAGTTAGATAGCGAAACCTGATCATAAGTGAACTTCTCCCGGAAAAGAAGTAGAGAAATAGATATGCAGCCGTGATCCCCTGTGCAGCAACTGTGCCGTAAGCTGCACCCCTGATCCCCATATTCAGGGCAAACATAAAAAAGGGGGTGAATAATATATTGAGAACTGATGACATGATCGTCGACAGCATAGCGGTTTTGGCATTTCCTTCGGCACGGATAATGTTTTGTACCGAGAAGCCGAATGCAAAAGAGATTGTTCCGTAGAGGATTATACCCAGGTAATCACGGGCGTAGGGCATAATTGTTATGCTTGAGCCAAAAAGTTTCAACATCGGTGTTAAATAAATCAGACCTAAGAGAGCTCCGATAAAGCTTACTACCAGGACTATGCTTATAATGTTGCCTAAGGCCCGGTTGGCTTTATCAAGATCATTGGCGCCGAGGGCTCTTGAGATTACCGAACCGCCGCCAATACCAAGGGCGCTGCTCAGGGCAAGAAAGATCATCTGAACCGGAAATGATATGGCCACTGCCGCCACACCGGTTGTGCCTACTCCCCTGGCAATATAAATTGTATCGATTACGCTGTGCAGTGCCATGACGAGCATAGCGACTGAAGCCGGCACAGCCAGACTAACGAGCAACTGGGGGATCGGGTCTGTACCCAGTCTTTCACTTTGCTGTTTCAAATAGGTCAACTCCTAAAAGACGTGTGTTTGACGCCTGCATTATATTATACTGCATAATATTTATTCTGCCAGTTAAAAGCAGGATAAGAACTACTCTGGTGCTATAAATTTAAATATCGTGCTAAACTTGATAAAAAAAGCGTATGTGATAAAATTACAGAGGCAAGCCTGAATAATCGAAATGAACCGGGTATATACAACTTTGTGCAAGCATATGGAGGTTGGTTATGGTTAAGAAAATACTGCTGGCAATAATCTGTATTTCTTGCCTGCTTGTTATGGCAGGCTGCGGAAACAGCGAGCCGGCCCTTGAAGTAGAAGATGGTATCTCGATCGTTGTAGTAAATAAAACAGAAAATATAATAATTTCTTATGCTGTAATGTTTGGCGAAAACCTTGAAGAATGGGGTGAAAATTTACTTGGTGATGAAGTGATCGAGCCCGGTGAAACTTTTTCTTTTGTTATGCCTGAAGGAAACTATGACCTATCACTCCTGACATACGAGTTTTTTGTTGTACAAAGTGCCTGGTCAATCAATGATGATATACGAATAGAAGTAGGAGGAGATGGCAAAGCTCCCATTTTAGTTGAAAATAATTCGGAATTTGATATTGTACTCTTCTACATTTCTCCCAGTGCAAGCGATGATTGGGGCGAGGATTGGCTGGGTGAATTCGGCTATATACCTGCGGAGACCGGCCGCCGTTTCTTTTTTGTGCAGCCTGATGAATACGATGTCCTGGCCATCGATTCCGAGGGGGAAACAGTTTTGCAGGCGATGGGGATAGATATAGATTCGGAAAGAAGATTAATTATCGACTAAGCTTTTTGCAAACAGACAGGGCTATTTAATCCTGCGAAATATAGCTTTGTTTTTTAGGGATTATCAATTAGGAAATGTTTAAAGATTCGAGTCAGTTCAGCTGCTTTTTTTTCAATCAGATGCGGCCCTCTGGAGATCGATTCTTCAATAGAAAGAGGACCGTCTGCGATTGCGAAACAGGCAGTAATACCTTGCTTATGAAAAATTTCCAGCCCGCCTTCTATAATTCCGGCCAGGGCAATTACCGGCACGTTAAATTTTTGGGCCCTTCTTGCTACTCCAACCGGTGCTTTACCGCTAGCAGACTGTGCATCCAGTTTGCCTTCACCGGTAACCAGCAGGCTGCAATGGACTAAAAAACGGTCAACATCAAGGGTATCGAGAACCAATTCTATGCCAGGGCAGATTTCTGCATTTAAAAATGCAATCAACCCCGCTCCCAATCCACCGGCAGCACCACTGCCGGGGATGTCGCCAATATCTTTTCCAATGGTTTTTTTAATTACTCTCCGGTAATTTTCGAGAGCCCGGTCCAGCATCTTGACCATTTCCGGAGTTGCCCCTTTTTGTGGGCCGTAAGTATACGAAGCACCTTTTGGTCCCGTAAGGGGATTGTTGACATCAGAGGCAACCTTGACTGAAACCTGCTGCAGTCGGGGGTCGAGGCCTGACATGTCGATGTGGCTTAATCGAATCAATTCTGCTCCACAGCCCTTAAGCGGCTCTCCTGAATGATCGAAAAATTCAGCGCCCAGGGCTTGTGCCATGCCGGCCCCACCATCATTGGTTGCACTGCCACCGATACCAATGATCAGATTCGAACAGCCATAATCGAGGGCAGTTTTGATCAACTCACCTGTACCGAAGGTGGATGTAACAGAAGGATCCCTCTGTGCTTCTGGTACCAGGGTCAGACCGGAAGCAGCCGCCATTTCAATTATTGCTGTTTTCTCAATATCATTAAATCCCCATTCGGCTTTTACTAACTGGCCGAGTGGTCCGGTTACTGTGGTGGTTACTACCGAAATGTTTCCTATCCCGGCCAATGATTCAACAAGGCCCTCTCCGCCGTCCGAAAGAGGCAGTAAGATTAGCTCTGAATTAGGCAGGACAGAATTTATCCCCAGGGCAATATATCGGGCTGCTTCAGATGCAGACATGCTTCCCTTGAATTTATCGGGCGCTATGACGATTCGCACCGAATAAACCACCTTTGATTGGAGTTTAACTTTTCTATAAAATTTCTTCAATAATACAGGCGATCCTGCTTGATATTGCAAAACCTCGCGCAGGCATCCATTGCAGCTCTATTTAGGTCAGCGAAGAGCCGGGATCTTGTGGTATAATAAGAATGGTTTTTATTTAGACTATTCTGAAGGAGCGTTTAATAATGGATAATATAAGCATTATGCCTGCAGCCAAAGAAAGAATGAAAAATTCTTCAAAAACTTATACGCTATACCTGGCCAGCCGTGGTGGCTGAGGCGGTTCATCCGTGACTCCTGCCGTGAAAGCAGGTATGCCTGTAGAAGTAAATAATTATGAGAAAAAAGAAGTGGAAGGGATACCTTTCTATATCCGGAAGGACCTTGTTAACAAGCAGTTTGAAATTAACTGGGCCGGTTTTTGGATCTTCGGACAGTTTGTAGTAACTGAACGGGAATAGTCATGATTGCGCAGGTGGTAATTCAGCCGGCCCGGTCCTTTAATAATTCAAACCCTGCTAAGATGGTCAGCAGGGTTTCATCATTTATACTGTGTCCGGTACAGCCTGGAATTCATCCTTATCTGCGCCACAAACGGGGCATTTCCAGTCGTCTGGTATTTCTTCAAAGGCAGTTCCCGGCACAATGCCGTTTTCAGGGTCTCCGATCTCCGGTTCGTAAGTATAATCACAGAGTTCACATACATAACTTTGCATCAAATTAATCCTCCTAAACATATTTTTACTTGTTGCAGGGATCTTTTATAGAAATAATAGATCATAGCTAAGTTTCCGTCAAATTCTTTTAAGCAGCAGCATTTATTACATTTATTCATAGAATAATGATACACATTCTTCAGAACGGTCAGTTTGTCGGTGCAGAAAGGAAATTTTTATGCGTGTTTGGGACTTACATCCGGGATATCTCTCAAGGCAAAGTCTGCTTGGCCAGCATGCAGAAATTCATGCCCTGTTCACTATTCTTGGCTCCGGGAAAAAGGGATATTCTTTACATCCTGAAACTTTGCGCTGGAAAGGTAAATTGGGCAGATTGAAACGGGTACACGATCTTACTGTTTTGGAAATGGAATTGCGCGGATTTAATCATGCCAGTCCTCTTGCCTTATGCAGCGATCTCAATCAAAATAAGCTTTCATTTGTAGATCAACCGGTAGAACAGATCGCTATTCTTCATGGAAAGTATTTTCTAAGAAACCAGGCCGGCCGTATACCCCTGCCCAAAAATATATATGAACTATGGGCCCATCACAAGTATTCGGTAATGGCCCGCGGATATGAACATTATAAAAATGTACGGTCTTTAATCAGGAACAATAACAACTGTTCTTTGGAAAAAGCCGGATCTCTGCCCGAACAAATTATTAAATTACTTTATCTGCCTGTAACTGCACCGGCTTTGGAAAATGTTGTTGATCACCTCTGGGGCTACTTAAAACGAGAGGCTTCATATGCAGAAAAAGAGCGATACCTGGGCAGGCAGACTGGCGATCTGCCAGCCCTGGTTAGCTTGTTTTTCGATCTTGCCTGCAAATATAACTGCAAATACCTGCAGCATTCCACCATATTCGCCGACCTTACTGAATAGCTTTAAAACTGTTTAAAGGCTTTTTTTGCCGTGTTACAGATTGGGCAGTTATCGGGGATGGGATCCATACCTACCCATCCACAAACCGGGCACAAATAAACGTCCTTTTCCTCAGCATCTTTGCCCCCGGCTACGGTTGCTTTTAAATCATTGAAAATGCCTCCGTGTACTTTCTCCGCTGCATTGGCGTATTCAAATGATTGCAAAGCTTTTTTGTCCCCTTCATTTTTGGCTGCCTCTATAAATTCCGGATACATTTCCGTAAATTCATAATTCTCACCTTCGGCAGCTGCTTGCAGGTTTTCAAGGGTATCGCCTACTTTTCCGGCAATTTCGAAGTGCTTCAGGGCATGGATGGTTTCAGCCTCGGCAATTGCCTTAAAAATGCGCGCAACATTCTCAAAGCCGTCTTTTTCAGCTTTGTGGGAAAAAGCCAGGTATTTGCGGTTAGCCTGTGATTCGCCGGCGAATGCAGCCATAAGGTTTTCTTTTGTTTTCACAACAAATCATCTCCTTGTTTTTTATTATTTACGCTCGTGTATAAAAATATTACTTCAACATTTTATTTTTAATTCCTTTTCGCAATTTTGCCCTAATCTTCTATTGACATGGTTTAGCATATATCCTATAATTCTTATAGGAATTATATTATTGTCTCAAGGCAAAGTCAAGAGTATAATAAAATAAATATTGATTATTCGGCAATTATAAATAAGAAAGTGAAAGGAATGTTACCATGAAAGAAATAAATTTGGATTATGCAGCTGCTGCACCGGTTGACAGGGTTGTCCTCGATGCAATGCTCCCTTTCTTTACAGAGTATTACGGAAACCCATCCAGTGGGCACAGATTGGCAGAAAAACCACGAAAAGCTCTTGAAGAAGCCCGCAAAAATGCAGCTCGTCTTATCGGAGCTCAACCAGGGGAGATTATATTTACTGCATCGGGTTCGGAAGCGAATAATCTGGCTATCAAGGGAATTGCAAAGGCCGGCAAGAAAAAAGGTAATCATATTATTGCTTCTTCTATCGAACATTTTTCAGTGCTTAACCAACTTAAAACACTCCAAAAAGAAGGTTTTAACGTAACATTACTTCCTGTTGATCAGTATGGCTTTGTTAACCCGGAACAGCTGGCGGCAGAAATTAGAGATGAAACTATACTGGTTTCTGTCCAGCTGGCCAACCCTGAAATCGGGACAATCCAGCCAATTGACCGGCTTACAGCGGTTACACGTGAAAAAGGGATCCCCTTTCATACCGATGCCGCTGCTGCGGCAGGATGGATTCCAATTGACGTAGATAAAATTGGCGTTGACCTGTTAACCATGGCTGGAGATCAGTTTTACGGGCCCAAAGGTTCAGGAGCCCTGTACCTGCGCCGTGGCGTGCGCATCGGCCCAGTAATAGAAGGTGGTATTCAGGAAAGGGGACTGCGGGCCGGAACCGAAAATGTAGCTGCTGCTGTTGGATTAGGTGAAGCCGCAAGGCTGGCTTATGAAGCAATACCTGAACGGCCAGACACGATAGCTGCAATTCGGGACAAGCTTAAAGATAGTCTTTTTGAATCAATTCCGCAATTGCATCTGAATGGACATCCGGAGAAACGTCTTCCCCATAATTTAAATATTTCTGTTGAGTTTGTCGAAGGCGAAGCACTTTTAATGCGACTCGAAATGGCCGGTATATATGTATCGAGCGGATCTTCCTGTACTTCACAGGCTTTAAAATCTTCTCATGTTTTAACGGCCATCGGGGTGCCGCCTGAACTTGCCCAGGGATCATTACTGCTCACGCTTGGTGTGGGAAGCAATGTTGAAGATATCCCTTACATAAAAGAAAAACTGGCACAGGTTACAGAATTGTTAAGGAATATGTCGCCACTTTACCACAAATATTTAAAGGAGGGAAAAAATAATGCCCGAATACAGTGATAAAGTAATGGAACATTTTACAAATCCTCGCAATATCGGTGAGATTGATGATCCCGATGGTGTCGGAGAGGTTGGAAATCCGGTTTGTGGTGATATGATGAAATTTACGATCAAGGTCAAAGATAACCGGATCGAGGATGTTAAATACCTCACATTTGGTTGTGGCGCGGCTATCTCTGTTTCAAGTATGGTTTCTGAAATGGCCAAGGGTAAAACTCTTGAAGAAGCTTTGAAAATCACCAACAAGCAGGTAGCAGAAGAGCTTGGCGGCTTACCCGGCAACAAGATGCACTGTTCCAACCTTGGAGCGGATGCTTTACATAAAGCGATAGAAGATTATATGGAAAAAGAGAAGATATCAACAAAAAGCGGTTCCTGAATTTTTTGCAAAAATAAGATCCTGCCGTTTATAAGGAGGTTTACCAATGAGCAAAGAAAATATAAAAGAAGCCCGTGCCTGCAGCTGTCCCTTTTGCGATGAGCCGATCTGTCCTGATCCTGCTGACGGAAAGTATTCATGCAAAAATGACGGAAAGCTGAAAGTGCACCAGGTGGATTGTGTTGGCCTTTACTGTCCCGTACCGGTAATGCGGGCTAAAGAAGAGATTGATCAGCTGGAAGATGGAAACTTGATGCTACTGGTTGCCGATGATCCGGCATCAGTGGAAGATATCCCCCGCTGGGCAAAGAGGGCCGGACACCTTTTTGTCAGTATGCATCAGGTTGGTGAGGAATATCATTTCTTAATTCAGAAAGGAAAGGAGGCTTCATAAAATGACAGAACCTAAAAATATCCTATATGTGCAGACAAGTGGAACTGATACGCCGGAAAGGCTTTATTCCCCATTCATACTGGCCCAGACAGCAACGGCGATGGGCCTGGAAGCATCAATATATTTCCTGGGACTCGGCATGAAGGTCCTGGTAAAAGGAGAAGCGGAAAAAGTAAAGATCGGTGAGTTCCCAACCCTTAAAGAAGTCATGCAGCAAACTGCGGCCCAGGGTGTAAAACTTATAGCCTGCCAGCAGAGTATGCAGCTTTTTGGCGGTGAGATTAAACCCGAAGATCTGGTGGAAGAGGTGACGATTGCCGGGGCGGCAACTTTAAACGACCTGGCACTCGATGCTGATGCAGTGCTGACTTTCTAAAAAAATTACCATCCGGAAGGTTTTTATAAAGCCCTGACGAAAGGTATTCGTCGTAACATAGCAGGACGGTAGGGAAGCAAAATATTTGCCGGCCGCAAGGCCGGTTTATTTTTGCCCTTTATTAATGTTGGCGGGTTATTATTTTCCGGCAGTACTTGAGTGCTTATCTCCCGGGAATACAAAATGAGCTCACAGAGGAGGGTTTCTGTTGTCTGAAGAAAATAAACTGACCGAAAAAGAAATTTTTGAACTGTTGCTGGATGAACCTGTCGGGCATCTCGGATTGACTAAAGAAAAACAGCCCTACATTGTTCCCCTGAATTACCTTTATAGCAATGGCGCTGTCTATTTTCACTGTGCCCTGGAAGGACGGAAAATAGATTACATAAGGATAAACCCAAAAGCCTGCTTCCAGGTAGGCCGCTACGATGGGTTAATCGACTCAGACCTTCCCTGTGCTCATAATTACCATTACAAAAGTATAATCGTCGAAGGTATAATTGAAGAGGTGTCCGATCAGAAGGCAAAAGAAGCTGTATTGCGTGGCCTTGTCGCTAAGTATGCCGACCCTGTAATCGCAGAAAAACCAATTTCCGAAAAGCGGATAGAAACAGTTGCAGTATATCGCCTGATTCCCGATAAAATTTCCGGCAGAAAAAATTCATAAGGGATCATTGCAAAAGGATTATCAATTAAGGGTGACGAATATACAACTATGCTGACTATTTAGTAAGCTGAAACGGAGGCAATAATAATGATCCTTTTGAATCCCGGGCAGCATGTCAGGACCTATAATGATGATGATTCGCGCGATATAATGCTTAAGACTATCGATTTTTTTGAAAAGAAAGGCAAGCATCAATTAAAGGAAGACGATCGAAACAGGGTTTGGTACGAAGATTTTCTTGAATTCATTAAAAGAAATGAAATTTTTTACAAGCTCCTGACTCCCGATAAATACGGAGAAAAAGGTTGCCGCTGGGATACCTGGCGCAATTGTGAATTTAATGAAATTCTGGCTTTTTACGGTTTACACTATTGGTACACCTGGCAGGTTTCCATTCTTGGCCTGGGCCCGATTTGGATGGGCAATAACGAGATCCAAAAGAAGCGTGCTGCCCGATTATTAAAAGAAGGAAATGTTTTTGCTTTCGGGCTCTCCGAACGTAACCATGGCGCTGATGTTTATTCCACCGAGATGAGTTTGACTCCCCTGCCCGACGGCACCTACAGGGCCAATGGCGAAAAATACTATATCGGTAACGGCAATGTTGCCGAGATGGTTTCCACTTTCGGCAAGATGGCCGACAGTGGTGAATATGTTTTCTTTACTGCCAACTACAGTCACCAGAATTATGAACTGGTTAAAAATGTTGTCAATTCCCAGTCATATGTTGCCGATTTTATCCTCCACAATTACCCGGTGTCGAAAGAAGAGATCTTTTCTGTGGGCCAGGATGCCTGGGATTCGGCGCTCAATACTGTAAATATTGGCAAATACAACCTGGGCTGGGCATCGATCGGTATTGCCACCCATGCATTTTACGAAGCTTTGAACCACGCCGCCAATCGTATTCTGTATGGTATGAGGGTAACCGATTTTCCCCATGTCAAGCAGATGTTCGTCGATGCCTATACCCGCCTGACGGCAATGAAGCTTTTTGCCCTGCGTACTTCCGACTACATGCGGGCAGCTTCACCTGAAGACAGACGTTACCTTCTGTACAACCCTACAGTGAAGATGAAGGTTACTACCCAGGGGGAAGAAGTAATCAACCTTCTTTGGGACGTTATAGCAGCTAAAGGTTTTGAGAGGGATACCTACTTCGAAATGGCCACCCGCGATATCCGTGCCCTGCCTAAACTCGAAGGGACGGTACATGTCAACATTGCTCTCATCGTCAAATTCATGGCCAACTATTTTTTCAATCCACAGGATTATCCACCGCTGAAGACTCAGGACCGGCCGCAAAACGATGATTTTCTCTTTAAACAGGGCCCTGCAAGGGGTCTTGGTAAAATCCGTTTTCATGATTACAATGCTGCTTTTAATCTATTTGAACTGCCGAACCTCAAAGTTTTTAAAGAGCAGACCGTCCTGCTCAAAGAATTTCTGGCCACCGCCACTCCTGATGCTAATCAGCAGAAGGATACTGATTTTCTGCTTTCACTGGGGGAAATGTTTACCCTGGTGGTTTATGGTCAGCTGATTTTGGAAAATGCGAAAATTTACAAGATAGAGGATGCAATGGTCGATCAGATATTTGATTTCATGATACGCGACTTCTCAAAATTCGCCCTAAACCTTTACAGCAAAGCAAGCACCAGTGATAAGCAAATGGATTACCTTCAGAAGATGATCAAAAAACCGGTCGCGGATATTGACCGGTTTAATAACGTATGGAAAGATCACGTATTTGCCCTGAAAGATGTCTATGAAATGAGTCCATAAATATCAGGCTTCGGGTTCCGCTAATAGCAGTTCACTTAAGGAGCAGGGCTCTAAGCCCCGGGCGCGCAGTCCGTTGATAATGTCCGGAAGCGCGGTAATATCATTTGGAGTGAAATGCAGCAGAACAATGCTTCCGCCCCTTGCATTTGAAAGGACATGACTGGTAATCCGGGCCGGTGTGGTTACTTCATTGCGCAGAGCGTAAACCAGCTCTACATCCCACAGGATGGGGAACATGCCTTTATCAGCAATAATCTCCTGGAATCTTTTAGTCTGACTGCTTTGAACATTAGTGAAACCGGCCATACCCGGAGGGCGGAAAAAGTAAGTTTCATAGGAGTAACCGAGTACATCGTCAACCGATTCCTGCCAGCGGTTTAATTCCTCCCTGATCCTATCTTCAGATATGCTTGTTAAGAAAGCATGGCTGTAGGTATGGTTGCCAAGTTCGTGACCTTCTTCTACAGCTCGCCGCCAGGCCTCCGGCTCCCGCTCGACCCATGAACCCATCGGAAACAGGGTGGCCCGTACATTATGCTCTTTCAGATAGTCGAGGGTCCGGTTGATTAAATCTGCGGATGCTCCGTCATCTATGGTTATTGCAACCTTATTGGTGTTGCGGTTACCGTGGTATTTAATTGTGGAGGAACGAAGCATTTTGTTTTCTTCCACCAGCTTTTCGTTTTCTTTGATTATTTCATCATACTGCCGCCACAGCATCTCATTTTCCACTTCAACCTTAATCATTCTTTCTTCAAGCAATTCAAGATCAGACTCAAGGGTCTGGATTAAAAGATACTGGCCCATGCCGAAAACGGCCAGGGCTGCAATAGTGGCCAGCAATATAAAAAACAGAATCAGGCGAAATATCGGTTTTTTATTTTTCTGTTTTGGTCGGCCATAATAGTTGGTGTCCATGAAGTGCTCCTTTACAAAGAACTTGTCGCTATTCCCATTTTCCTATTAGTATGTTAACCTACTTAAAAAGATAAAACAATAGGGTTTAACAAATTTGGAAAGGGATGTGAATAATAATGAAAACACTTCTGGCGATAGCTCCCAGCCCGCGGCGGAACGGCAACAGTGATCTGCTGTTGAAAGAATTTTGCAGGGCTGCGGAAGATGCAGGGTGGGAGGTCGATATGATCTATGTAAACGATATGGTATTCAGACCCTGCCAGGCTTGTGATGCCTGTGCCCGTAACGGGCGCTGCATTTGCAAAGATGACATGCAGGATATTTATCCGAAAATGATTAAATCCGATGCCCTGGTCTTGGCCAGCCCGATCACTTTTGGTTCAATGAATGCCCAGCTCAAGATGTTTATTGACCGCTTCCAGTGCTGGTGGCATGCCAAGTATAACCTTAAAACCCCCTTTGTTCCCGAGGATGCCAACCGGCAGGGATTTTTTATATGTGTAGGCGCCCTGAAGAGGGAGCAATATTGTGACAATGCTCTCCAGATCATAAAGGTCTTTTTCCATAATATCAATCATAAGTTAGCCGGAAACCTTGCTTTCAGGGGCTATGATGAAAAAGGTGCGGTATTGAAAGATCCCGAAGCTCTTGCCAGGGCATACCAGGCTGGAAAAGATTTTATTGCCGGGATCGAAAGTTAGAAGCTATCTGGCAAAAAATATATACTTATCAAGGATCTATCTTTCCAGTGTAAAACACCTGTTGAATATATTGAATTCGGATTTAATATAAAAGGGAACTTTTACCTCTCTGAGATAAATGTTCCCTTTTAGTTACTTAAATTTTCACATCTGTTATGCTTGCCAATTAAAGCAAACGAAGCGGAAGTGTAAAAACGTCAAGTGCCCTGTTTGAAACTGACTCCATCTTCAACTTTAACCAGGGTTATCACATCTTTAGGTGTTACCTCCCCGCTAATAATTCGTCGGGATAGAGGTGTTTCAACTTCCTGCTGTATAACACGTTTTAAGGGTCTTGCTCCGAAAGCAGGATCATAACCCCTTTCGGCCAGATAAGTCACCACTTCTTCATCCCAGATAAGATTAAGGTCGGCTGTGGTGGCAAGTCGTCCGGCCAGTTTTTTCAGTAATAGTGAAGCAATTTCTTTTACCTGGTCGCGTTCCAGTGCCCTGAAAACTATAGTTTCATCAACCCGGTTTAAGAACTCCGGACGAAAATGGTGCCTCAGCAAGCCGAGAACAGTTTCCTTCATTTTCTCATATTCGCCGCCTTTTTCATGGAAAGCAAGAATTTCCTGGCTGCCTATATTCGAAGTCATGATCACTATTGTGTTGCGAAAATCAACCGTACGGCCCTTACCATCAGTAAGCCGGCCGTCATCCAGGATTTGCAGCATGGCATTGAAGACATCCTGGTGCGCTTTTTCAACTTCGTCAAAAAGAACTACACTGTACGGCTTGCGCCTCACAAGTTCGGTCAGTTGGCCGCCTTCATCGTAACCGATATAACCCGGAGGAGCACCGATCAGGCGGGCTACAGTATGTTTTTCCATGTATTCCGACATGTCGAGCCGGATCATATTGCGCTCGTCATCAAACAAGGCTTCGGCCAGTGTGCGAGCCAGCTCGGTTTTGCCAACCCCGGTCGGCCCTAAAAAGATGAAACTGCCAACAGGCCTGTTGGGATCCTTAATGCCGCTGCGTGCCCTTAAAACAGCATCGGAGACTGCATTTACTGCCTCATCCTGTCCGATTACCCTTTCGTGAAGGATCTCTTCCAGGCGCATCAGTTTCTCACGCTCGCCTTCCAGCAGCCTGCTGACCGGGATACCCGTCCAGCGGCTGACTACGCGGGCGATTTCCGTTTCACTTACCTCTTCATTTAAAAGCATATTTTCTTTTTGCTTGCCGGCAATCTGCTCTTCTATCTCATGCAGACGCTGTTCAAGATCGTTTAAACGGCCGTATTTTAATTCTGCAGCCTTGTTTAAATCATATTCCCTTTCCGCTTTTTCAATTTCGGTGCGCACTTCATCAATTTCACGTTTTATATCACGCACTTGTGAAATCGACTCTTTTTCAGCCTGCCACTGTGCCTTCATTGCATCGGCTTCAGAGCGAAGTTCAGCCAGCTCCAACTGTAACTTTTCCAGACGATCGCGCGATGCCGGATCTGTTTCTTTTTTCAGGGCAGCTTCTTCAATCTCAAGCTGCATTACCCGGCGGGTAATTTCATCCAAAGCGGCGGGCATACTGTCAATCTGTGTACGCAGGTGTGCCGCAGACTCATCAACCAGGTCAATAGCCTTGTCAGGCAGAAAACGATCGCTGATGTAACGGTCGGACAGAACCGCTGCCGAGATCAGGGCACTATCCTGAATACGCACCCCGTGGTGCACTTCGTATCGTTCTTTTAAACCGCGTAAAATTGAAATAGTATCTTCAACAGACGGTTCATTGATCCGAACTGGCTGGAAACGTCTTTCCAGGGCGGCATCTTTTTCAATATGTTTGCGGTATTCATCGATAGTGGTTGCCCCGATGCACTGCAGTTCACCGCGGGCCAGCATGGGTTTTAAAAGGTTTCCGGCATCCATTGCCCCTTCTGCGGCACCTGCTCCGACTACGGTGTGCAGCTCGTCGATAAAAAGAATAATTCTTCCTTCAGCTTCCTGGACCTCTTTTAAGACCGCTTTCAATCTTTCTTCAAATTCACCCCGGTATTTTGCCCCGGCAACGAGGGAGCCCATATCAAGGGTGATCACCTTTTTATCCTTTAAACCCTCAGGAACATCACCGGCCACGATCCGTCTGGCCAGTCCTTCTGCAACTGCTGTTTTACCTACACCGGGATCGCCGATCAGGACAGGGTTGTTCTTTGTTCTCCTCGATAATATCTCCATTAACCGGCGTATCTCTTCATCTCTGCCGATAACAGGATCCAGTTTTCCTTTTTCAGCTTCTTCAGTCAGGTCTCTTCCATAACGTAAAAGTGCTTCGTAGGTGTCTTCCGGGCTATCACTGGTTACACGTTGTGAACCCCGAACCGTTTTTAAAGAATTTAAAAGGGTGTTTCGATCAACTCCGGCCTGGCTTAATAGTTTCTTTAAGTCATCATCGCTCTCCTCAGTTAAAGCCAGCAGAATATGTTCAATGCTAACATAGTCGTCTTTTAGCTGTTTGGCTTCTTTTTCTGACCTCGACAGGACCCGGGCCATTGCGGAACTCATCTGCAAAGTTCCTTCGTAACCGGAAACCCGGGGAATATCTGAGAGCAGTTTTTCAAGGCCCTGTTTCAGGTCAGCTGCATCGGCTCCGGAATGCTGAATAAAACGATCGGCCAGGCCGCTTTCCTGGTCAAGCAGGGCGGCCAGCAAATGCTTTGGACCGATGACCTGGTGGCCCCGATTAGCGGCTATTTCCTGGGCTGCTGAAAGAGCTTCTCTCGATTTATTGGTGAAACGGTTTAAATCCATAAAATATCACCTACTTTTTACGCAGACTATCAATCTCGTCCTGCAGGTTTTCAATTTTTTCAAGTAAATCAACAATTATAGCTGCCCCAACAGTATTCACTCCGCAATTATTTTTAAGGCGGAGGATCTTCTGCAGCCGGCGTATATCATCACTTCTTATACCATCATCAGTTAATTCGATAAGACCCATTTCTTCATAAATTGCAAGCAGATCAGGGTGGAACTCAAACCGAACCTCGGTTATATTTTCTGCAATATCGGTGTGGCAGTGAATTTGGATTAGTTTCATTATGATCACTCCCCACCTTTCCGCAGATCATGCAGTTTTTTATAGAGCTCTTTTTCTTCTTCCCTTAGATCAGGCGGAGTATTGATTACCAGACTGACATATTGGTCACCGCGGGTTTTATTTTTACCAGTGAAGCCTTTACCGCGCAAACGGAGTTTATTCCCACTGCGGCTGCCCGGTGGAACTTTGACATTTACTTTACCGTCTAATGTCTGCACGGCGATCCTGTCTCCGAATACAGCCTGATCGGGACGTATTTCGGCATCGACCTCTATATCAATGTCTTTCAATTTGAAAACAGGATGTGGGCGCAGCCGGACTTTTAGAAAAAGATCTCCTTTCGGCGCTCCGCCCAGGCCGCCACCGCCCTGGCCCTTTAAACGGATGCGGCTTCCTTCTTTCACCCCCGCCGGTATTTTTACATCCAGGGTTTTTTCTTCAGGAATAGATCCTGTTCCACCGCACTGAGCACAGAAACTGCGGTCCCTGGTTCCGGTTCCTCCACACTCGGGGCAGACGGAACTGCCGCTGACCCGAATCGATCGGGTAACTCCATGATAGGCTTCTTCGAGGGACAGCTCAATTTCGCTCTCAAGGTCCTCACCTTTCACAGGACCACGCTGGGCTGTTCGACCGCTTCTTCCTGTACCTGCTCCTCCACCAAAAAAGGCATTAAAAAAGTCACTGAAGCCGCCTTCGAAGCTGCCTTCAAAACCGCCTCCCCCAAATCCGTCAGAACTGTAATAACGGGCTCCATTTGCACCGGGTTGACCCTGAAAATCCTGCCCGTCTTTCCAACGGCTGCCGAGCCTGTCATAGCGTTTTCTCTTATCCGGATCTTTTAGGACTTCATATGCTTCATTTATCTTTTTAAATTTTTCTTCGGCTTCTTTTTTTTCAGCAGCCGGATGTAAGTCCGGGTGCCATTTGCGGGCCAGTTTGCGATAAGCGGACTTAATTTCTTTGTCGGTGGCTTTACGGTCCACTCCTAATAGTTCGTAATAGTCCTGAAACTTAACAGCCATGTATATTCCCCCAAGCGCTCTTCAACCATAAAAATTAATTATTTAATACAGGTTACATCTATTCCTGTTTTCGGGCAACCATTACCTGGGCCGGTTTTAATAAGATGTCACCTAACTTATAGCCGCTGCATACCTCCTCAGCTACGCAGCCTTCGGGGCATTGATCAGTTGTGATATAACCAATTCCTTCCTGTTCTTCAGGATCGTAAGGTTCCCCCAGGCATTCAACAGGTCTCACTCCATGGTTATGGAGAAGCTCATTAAACTGCCGGGCCATTATTTCAATTCCACTGGCAGCGGCAGGATCCTGAACTTGCTTTCGAGCCTGTTCAAAGTAATCCAAAAACTTTAATAAATCTATGAGGATCTCTTTTTTGTCATTTATTCTTCTGTTTTCAGCTTCCCGTTCCATACGTTTACGAAAATTTTCAAAGTCAGCCCTGGTTCTAAGGTGGCGGTTTTTCTCCTCATTAAGCTCTAAACGAAGTTCTTCAAGCTCTGTTTTGAGAGCTTTTGAAGCTTTCGTTTCCTGTTTTTGTTCACTATTAACCTCTTGATTTTTCTCTTTCATATGAATCCCTCCAACCTCCGGCCGGGTGAGGCCGTAAAGGTGAATTGCGATTATTAAAAACTTATACCCTCGCTTTCCTCACTCTGCCGGGTCGGCAGAGTGAGGCATTGAGGGAGTTATTAGCTCTATTTCTTTTTCTTTATTGTCATAAGCCGGACAAGATCACGCTAATTACGTGAAATTACATTTTGAGCAACGTTAGCGCTATGATTACTGCTCTTCAAATTCGGCATCGACAACGTCATCTCCACTACCGCTGCCGCTTTGAGCAGTGCCGCCGCTTCCTGCATCTCCGGCCTTGGTCTTCTGATAGGCTGCTTCGGACAGAGAGTGTGCCGCCTGCTGAAGATCACTGTGCAGGTTACGAATCTTTTCAATAGGCGCATTTTCTTTAAGGGCTTCTTTTAAATCATTAAGCGTCTGTTCAAGCCGCCCTTTTTCATGGACAGGCAGATTGTCGCCTAACTCACTCATCTGACGTTCGACCTGGTAGACCAGGCTGTCAGCTTCGTTACGCTCGTCGATTTCTTTGCGGCGTTTCTTGTCTTCTTCACCATGCTTCGCAGCTTCTTCAACCATTCTTTCGATTTCACCCTGGTCGAGGTTGGTAGAACCGCTTATTGTAATAGCCTGTTCTTTACCCGAACCTTTGTCTTTGGCACTGACTTTAAGAATTCCGTTTGCATCGATGTCAAACGAGACCTCGATCTGGGGCATACCGCGTGCAGCGGGTGGAATTCCTTCCAGTTTAAATTGCCCGAGTGAACGGTTATCCTTTGCCAGTTCACGCTCACCCTGGAGGACGTGAATATCGACTGCAGGCTGGTTGTCCTCGGCAGTCGAAAAGGTTTCACTGTGCCGGGTTGGGATAGTCGAATTGCGCTCGATAATTTTGGTCATTACCCCGCCCAGGGTTTCAACGCCCAGAGACAGAGGGGTAACATCTAGCAGTACGACATCTTCCATTTCACCGGCCAGTACCCCGGCTTGAATAGCCGCGCCAAGAGCAACTACTTCGTCAGGGTTAACGCTCTGGTTAGGATCTTTACCGATCAGCTCGCGAACCAGTTTTTGCACGGCCGGTATACGGGTTGAACCTCCTACCAAAATAACTTCATCGATATCTTTTTCGGTCATCTTGGCGTCAGCAAGTGCATCTTTTACCGGTTGCCGGCAGCGCTCTACCAAATGGTGGGTCAGGTCATCGAACTTAGCCCTGGTCAGCTTAGTGTCGAGATGCTTCGGCCCATCCGCGCCGGCAGTAATGAAAGGAATGCTGATTGCTGTCTCTGTAGTCGAAGAAAGTTCAACTTTTGCCTTTTCAGCAGCTTCGATTAAGCGCTGCAGGGCCTGCTTATCCTGGCGCAGGTCAATGCCCTGGTCTTTCTTGAACTCGTCGGCCAACAAGTCAACCACAGCTTTATCGAAGTTATCTCCGCCCAGATGGGAATCACCATTGGTTGATTTAACCTCGAATACTCCATCGCCCACTTCCAGGATCGAAACGTCGAAGGTGCCGCCGCCGAGGTCGAAGACCAGAATCGTCTCATTGGTTTTTTTATCAAGACCGTAAGCCAGTGAGGCGGCTGTCGGTTCGTTGATAATACGCAGTACATTCAGACCGGCTATCTTGCCGGCATCCTTGGTTGCCTGGCGCTGTGAGTCATTAAAATAAGCCGGAACTGTAATTACAGCATCGGTAACTTTTTCACCGAGATGTTTGGAAGCGTCTTCGACCATTTTTTTAAGGACCATGGCCGATATTTCCTCCGGAGCATATGCCTTGTCATTTATTTTGAAGCGAACAGCGTTATTTGGCCCGCTGGCCACATTATAAGGGACCAATTTACGTTCCGCATCCACTTCATCATAATTGCGCCCGATAAATCGTTTTACTGAAAATAGGGTTTTTTCAGGGTTCAGGGCAGCCTGACGCTTGGCTACCTGACCGACCAACCTTTCCCCGGAGTCTTTAAAGGCGACAACCGAGGGGGTTGTCCTCGAACCCTCCGCATTGGTGATAACCTCTGGCTTACCCCCTTCAATTACTGCTACAGCAGAGAAGGTGGTGCCGAGGTCAATTCCTACTGCTTTACCCATTATATTCACCTCATTTCAATAGTTTTTGTGGTTGATCTAATCGACCAATCCATCGCTGGCCACTTTGACCCAGATGCATTCCTGGGCATGTCCGGCCAGTTCTTCCTTAATCATGTTGCGAATTTCTTCAATATCCTTCTGAGTTTTACCGAAAATCTCATTACAACCCTCATCCAGGTTTAAATCAATACCTTCCTGGGCTGCTTTTTTAATTGCTTCGAGATGTTCGTAGATTTGTGCATATTTTTCCCTCGTTGCCAGAGCATCCTGCATCATTTCAGCTTCTTCCTCATCAAGCAGTTCAAAGTATTCTTTCGGGTAGCCACACTTGGGACAAACATCGGGAGGTTCTTCACCTTCATGAAGGTATCCGCAAATCGAACAACGCCACATTTTCATTAAATCATTCTCTCCTTTCAATTACTTGCTTATATGTTTTAAAATTTTCACTGCAAGCGGCACTTGTTAATACTCTCGTAACCAGTATACTCTGATTACCGCTCTTTATTCTGCATCCTTTGAGTTAAGGACGATACTTAATTTAAGACTTTCTCCTTTGGAAGCCTGGGCCAGCTCCCGGTCAAGTGTAAGAATGGTCAGCTCGGGAAACTCCCGTTGGAGTGTCTTTGCTGTAGCCAGGTGCCATAATCCAGAACCCCTTAGGGGCCATTTGTGGGCCAGTTCTTTTATTGCCAAACTGTCAGGAACGATATTCAGGCGGCTCCACGGGCCTGATTCAAGCATCTCAAGAAGTGATTCAATCAACCCTTCTGATATTAGCTGTTCCCTGCGGATGCGGTTGATGACCGTGTAAACTTCTGCCAGGGTCAGGGTTGTAAGCAGGTGAAATCCTTTTTGGCGGGCTTTTTTCAGCACCTGTTTACTATGGCTGTCCTTAAACAGATAGGACAGGAGGGCGGTTGAATCCCAGTAAATGACGGTAAGCTTCTCAGTCATTACTTCTTTCCTCCCCGATACAGCGCTGTATATAATCATCAGGAAGTTGAATTGGCGAAAGCACTTCCTTGCCCTGCCCCGGAGCCGATTCGATTAATCCGCAGCTCTCGTAATTTTTTATTCTTTCTTCCAGGGAAAGGGTGCGACCTTCGGCCGGTACTAACTTGGCCACCGGAACTCCCCGGTCTGTAATAACAATTTCCATGCCACCGCGTACATCCCTGATCAGTTTACTCAGATTTATCCTGGCTTCACGGATACCAATATAGTTTTTCTTCACTACAACCACACCCTAATGTAGTTACTGTTACTACATTTGATTATAGGGGTTTTATATCTTCCTGTCAATACTTTATGCGTACGCAGGTACTACATTTTTTTAAAGTTTCTCTAACAGTGAATTTGTATTTATTGTGCAGGAATGAAAGGCCTTCTGACGAATTATATAAATGCATCTAATACAGGATTTTCTTAAACCGGTAAAAGGGGTTTAACAAATTTCTTTTAAGGACATTGTTTAAATCTGAAAGCTGAGATTGATGAAATTAACTTGATTGAGAATGTAAAGGTACTTATCAGTTGATTCCTCAAATAAAATGCAGGGGGTTTATTTTTGGGCATAATTACAATATCGAGGGAATTCGGCTGCGGAGGGGAAACAATTGCCCGTTTGGTCGCAGAAAAAACGCAGTTTCTATTGGTCAATAAGGATACAATTATCCAGGGCTTAACTGAATACGGTATAGTAGAACCACCAGAGGAATTGGATAAAATAGTTGTCAGCGATGATGGTGAAGAATTAATTCCTCAGTATGTTGAAGCAATGCATGATTATATCTATGATCTCGCCATACGTAATAACCTGGTTATTTTAGGACGTGGTGGTTCGATCCTATTTCGTGATTATCCACCTGCCCTGCATGTCAGGATCATTGCCCAGTTTACGCAGCGGGTTCAGAGGGTAATGAAATTATACGATCTTAACTCCGAAACAGCTGTTAAGCTGGTTAAAGAGAAAGATTCCGAAAAAAGACGCTATTACCGTCAAATTTTCGATGCTAACTGGAATAATGTGCGCTCCTATGACCTGGTCCTTAATACTGAAAAAATGGGTCTCGAAGATGCTGCCGATATTATCGTTGCTGCTTATCAAATTCATGCGTCTCCACGGGAAATTAAAAACGGGCCTGGCGGAGTTGATATTGAAGTCGGTATCCTTACCCCTTCGGCAGAGGCAGAAGCTGATAAATTTATGCATTCTAGTGAAGAAGAATTTGCCCATATGCTTGATTTTTATCGGCTTCGCTGGGAATATGAGCCGCGGACTTTCCTTTTGGAGTGGGATAGTGAAGGAAATGTAATTGAAGCATTTTCCCCTGATTTTTATCTTCCCGATCAAGATCTCTATATCGAACTGACTACCCAAAAACCGCGCCAGGCCTGGCGGAAAAATCGTAAAATCAGGCGTATGAAAGAGCTATATCCGGAAATAAATATTCGCCTTATTGACAAAAAAGGCTTTGAGAGTCTGTTGAGAAAGCATAGTATAGATCAAGGTGAAGGAGAAGAGAGTTGAAAGAATATAAACCTTATCAGGAAGATCAGTTGAAAATATTACTGACCCAGGAGCAAATCGAGGCAAAGGTAGCCGAACTGGGGAAAAAAATTTCATATGATTATGCTGGAAAAAATTTGATCCTGATCGGTGTCCTGCGCGGCAGTGCCTACTTTATGGTAGATTTAACCCGTAAGATGCATATTCCCTTTGCGATCGATTTTATTAGCATATCCCACTACAGCGAACAGACTGATTCAGCAGGTGTAGTACGTATTACCAAAGATCTTGACTTGAGTATAACCGGCAAGCATGTCTTGATTATCGAAGATATAGTCGACACAGGTTTAAGCCTTGGATATTTGCTCCGCAACCTTAAAACAAGGGATCCGGCAGACCTAAAAGTTTGTACACTGCTAAATGTTGAGGCCAGACGAATTGTCGAAGTGCCCGTCGATTATAAAGGCTTTGATTTACCCAATATTTTTGTGGTTGGTTACGGCCTCGATTATAACGAGAAATATCGCAACCTGCAGTTTATCGCAGAGTTCGACCGGCCTTAAATAGAAATAAAAGTACATAATAAAACCAGGTCCCAACAGACCTGCGGTTTATCCCTCAGAATCTTCATCCCTGACCATCGCCAGTCAATTCCATCGCCCCTACAGACGATTTCTTTTGACCTCCAGCCAGTTTATTCAGATTCTATGCTGTGGTGTTCCGGCGCTTCCCGATTCCAGTCCGGTTTTACCCTTTCCTTTATCTTTCTGCTACCGTCCCTTTCAGCTGCTCAGTTCTTTTGGATAGTTCCGGTTTCCAATCCGGGCTTGCACCTTTTTCTTTCACCGGTTTTTCCCTTTGAACCGAACCTGGTTCACCTTTCAGTCTCTCGGAACCTGGTAGAAGTATAATAGCATGGACCGGAATAATTGTCAATAGTTTTTTCAATATTTTATAAAAAAAATTTATTGGATTAATTTGCCTTTAGACCGACAAATAAGCCGCAAGGTGGAGTTTGACTTTCAGCAGGGCTTAGCATTCTTTTAAACATTGGTTCTTTCGATAAACGCCTGCCTTGAGCGGATTGTCGAGCCGTTTATTAATGCTAATTTATTAAAAGGGATATGCATATTTTTAGCCAATAGTATACATAACTGCTTAATATTGCACCATAAATGATAAGGAGTCTTGATAATGCAGGAGAATAAGCCGCAGAAGAATCAAGCAGTTGAGAAGGATACCGGAAAAGTAGTCGCCGTTCGCAGCAGCGTGGTCGATGTGCTATTCCGGGATAGTAAACCTTCCTTGCACACCAAGCTTATAGCGGGTCCTGATAGCGATGTTGTTATCGAGGTAGTTTCTCACCATACAGGTGGGTTGGTGCGCGGAATTGCCCTTTCACCGACCAGTGGTCTTAGTCGTGGCGATCCGGTAATCGATAGTAAGGATATGATCCGCGTTCCGGTGGGGAAACAAATTCTTGGACGGATGTTCAATGTATTTGGCGATACCATAGATGAAAAAGAGGCAATTACAGATGTAGAGAGACGTGGTATACACCAGCCGCCGGCTTCAATTTCCCGCCGGGTCACGACAGCGGAAATATTTGAAACCGGTATAAAGGCTATTGATCTGCTCACTCCCCTGGAGAGGGGTGGTAAAGCAGGGCTTTTTGGCGGTGCAGGTGTCGGTAAAACTGTCTTAATCACAGAACTGATCAACAATACTGTCGGCAAGTATGAAGGTGTAAGCATTTTTTGCGGCATTGGCGAGCGGTCCCGTGAAGCCGAAGAACTTTACCGCGATATAAAGGAAGCAGGGGTTCTTGAGAATACGGTAATGATATTTGGTCAGATGAATGAACCTCCCGGAGCACGATACCTGGTAGGGCACTCCGCTTTAACCATGGCCGAGTATTTTCGTGATGAGGCTAAGCAGGATGTCTTGTTCTTAATTGATAACATTTTTCGTTTTGTCCAGGCCGGTTCAGAGGTATCAGGCTTGCTTGGCAAAATGCCTTCAAGGGTCGGCTATCAGCCAACCCTGGCTACTGAAATTGCAGAGCTTCAGGAACGCATTTCCAACACGGCAACTGGGGCAATCACATCGATTCAGGCGGTTTATGTGCCTGCGGATGATTTTACAGACCCTTCGGCCACCCACACCTTCGCCCACCTCTCGGCTTCGATAATCCTTTCCCGTAAAAGGGCCAGTGAAGGTCTTTACCCTGCTGTCGACCCCCTGCGCTCCTGGTCGAAAATGCTAACGCCACTTGTGGTCGGTGAACGGCATTATAAGGTGGCCCAGGAAGTCAGGCGGACCCTGGCGGAATACGAAGAGTTAAAAGATATCATTGCTATGCTTGGATTGGAGGAGTTATCCCAGGATGACCGCCAGGTTGTTAACCGGGCCCGCCGTCTGGAGCGTTTTTTAACCCAGCCTTTTGTCACAACCGAGCAATTTACTGGATACAGCGGTAAGTTAGTTGATTTGGAAGATGCTATCATTGGCTGTGAGCGCATAATAAACGACGAGTTTGTCGAACGCTCCGAGTCAGATCTTTATATGCTTGGTAAAATCGAAGATATAAAATCTAAATCCGGATCTAAAAAGAAGCCTGGAGAAGACAAATCAGATGAAAG
>JBNJHN010000003.1:0-73893 GCA_051748565.1 Bacillota bacterium
TCCTTACCAAAAAATGATATGAGTTTCCGGATATAGCCTTAAATATGTTGCAGTTATATATTAATAATATTATCCTAATTCCGTCAACCGGTAGGATCTGTTCAGCATAATGGTGTTTGTATCGATGAGGTATAGAAAGGGTTTTTTACAGTCTGCCTGGCCCTGAATTATCTATGATGTTATAATTACGGCAGGTGCAGCTCTCAGAAGTTGATTCATTATAAAACTAGCGTACCGGGAGGTAATTAAAATGAGTAATTTCTCAAATAAAGCGAAATATGAAAATGCAGTGATTAAGATATCCGGGATGTCCTGCAAACACTGTGCCCAGTCAATTGAAAAAAGCCTTAACATCGAGCCAGGTGTTCTTGAAGCCAATGTCAATTTGGCTGCGGAGCAGGCCGTCGTAAAATATAATCCTGTAGAAGTCGATCTGGCAAAATTGAAGGAAACCATCAGGAATTCCGGTTATGAAGTGGTTGAAAGCAAGTGAAATCAGCAATATAATTTTATGTAAACTTGGCGCAATTCATGTTGGAGCTTCAAGTGGATGACTTTCACTGAATAATAAATCCGATTAAAATGAGCTATTTGAATCAGAAAGCTCTGGAAAGAGGCATGTAAAAGATGAGTAAAGATTACTCGAAACTAAAGCGTCCCAAACAGGCTATGCCCGGAGTTGTAAAACAGGCTTTGAAAAAAAAGGGGCTGCTGGAAGCATATAAAAAGCGGCCGGAATATCAGCAAAATGATTACATTGACTGGATTAATGATGCAAAGTTCCGGGAAACCAAACAGGAGAGGCTAAATCAGATGCTGTTTGAGCTTGAAAAAGGCGATGTCTTTATGGGTGTGGTTCAACCGCCATCAGAGAAAAAGGATTAGAAAATAAATGTATATCTAAGTGCTCACTTTGGGGAGGAGTAAGATGGCAATCAGATTGAATAGCACCCCGGCAGAAGACGGTTACAGAATGCCCGGTGAGTTCGAATCCCATGACTGCTGCTGGATAATCTGGCCAGAACGTACAGATAACTGGCGTTTGGGTGCAAAACCGGCTGAAAAAGCATTTATTGAAGTGGCTGAAGCAATAAGTAAATTTGAACCGGTAACTATGTGTGTTTCCGGCAAACAGTTTATCAATGCCCGTAATAAGCTTCCCGCCAAAATCAGGGTCATAGAAGTGTCAAATAACGATTCCTGGATCCGTGACAGCGGACCGACATTCCTGATTAATGATAAAGGTGGTTTGAGGCTGGTCGACTGGGATTTCAATGCCTGGGGTGGATTGGATGAGGGGCTCTATTTCCCGTGGGATCAGGATGATCTTATCCCCCGCAAGATAGCAGAATTGACAGGGGCTGAATGTTACAAGGCCCCGCTTGTCATGGAGGGCGGATCAATCCATACAGATGGCGAAGGAACTTTGCTTACAACGGAAGAATGCCTTCTCAACCCGAACCGCAATCCAAACCTTTCGAAACAGCAAATAGAAGATTATCTTAAGAAATACCTAAGTGTCGAAAAAATAATTTGGCTGCCGAAAGGTTGCTACAATGATGAAACTAATGGTCATGTAGATAACATCTGCTGTTTTGTAAAGCCCGGAGTAGTTCTCCTTTTATGGACTGAAGATAAAAACGACCCTCAATATGAGATTTCCAGTGAAGCCCTAAAAATCCTCGAAAGCTCAACAGACGCCAGGGGTAGAAATCTGGAGGTCCACACCATTGGTATGCCCAAACCGGTCCTGATTACAGCAGATGAGTGCTGGGGAGTAGATAGTGTAGATGGGACTATTCCCAGGAAGGAAGGGGATCGACTTGCCGCTTCCTATGTCAATTTTTATATTGCCAATGGCGGAATAGTAGCGCCTATTTTTGGCGATCCTGCAGATGAACCGGCTATTGAAAAATTAAAACAGCTTTTTCCGGACCGTGAAGTAGTTGGTATCTATGCCAGAGAAATTTTGCTCGGAGGCGGTAATATTCACTGCATTACCCAGCAGCAGCCCAGGGCCTGATTTCCCCACAAGCAGATTGGAGGTTTTTAAACATGCCGAACTATCCTGTTCCGGATTGTTTTCAGTGTAAGCATTTTTATCCTGCTGCAAAGAAGTTTTCCTGCAGGGCTTTTCCCGATGGGATACCTGATGAAATAGCTCATGGAGAGAAACATAACCGCCCCTATCCGGGTGATGGTGGTATTCAATACGAGCCGGATCCTGAAAGAGTTAAGCAAAAAGAAGTTAGCATGGAGCATGCCCGCAGAATAATGGAACCAGAGGATTAATAACAGCAACGGAGCAGGGTCAGGCTTTCATATAAACCTGTCTTGCAGGTTAATTTACCTGGTGACGGGGAACTCTCCTCCACACCAGTTAATCAGCATTAGAACCAGTGAACTGACTGCCTCGAGAACATCCTCGATCTCAATGTGTTCATTTACTGTATGAGCAAGGCTTACATCTCCCGGACCGTAAATAACGGTGGGTATATTTGCGTATAGGTTAAATATGCGCATGTCCGAACCGTAAGTGGCCGCCTCATATTCTGCGATACGGTCGAGCATATCACGGTGGCTGGCTGCAAGGGTTTTTACCAGGTCACTATCGATGGGCACGGCAGCCGGCTCAAATAGACCTTCATACCATACAACTTCGGGTTGATTATATTTAAGCCAGTGGTTACTATCAGCAGTTAATTTAACCGTCTCTTCAAACTCACGGTGCATCTCTTCTACAGTTTCACCAGGGAATATTCCAATTCGTCCGTCAGCCTCAAGCCGGTCGGGCACGCTTGACGGCCATTCACCTGCGGCAATCATCCCTACATTAAGGGGGGCGATATTGGAAGAATTCTCGTAATAACGGGCATACTTGCTGTCGAAACGCTCATGGCGACGCTTGTCCATTGCTTTTAGGGCATCGTAGACCAGGTAAAACTTATCGATTACGTTTACTCCTTTATGGGCCATGCAGGCGTGTGCAGATAAGCCCTGCAATTTCAGTTTGAAAGTATGACAGCCTGATTGGACATGGCAGATCTTAAGACCGGTAGGTTCCAGGATTATACAGCCATCGGCATTGATACCCTCTTCGACAAGAGCAAAAGCGCCGCACCCGCCAGTTTCTTCCCCACAAACAGAAGCGATATAAATATCCCCATGGTTGTTAAAGCCCATTTCCTGCAACACTTTGACTGCCGTAATACCGGCTGCCAGGCCGCCCTTCATGTCGAGCGAGCCCCTGCCGAATATTTTCCCATCATCATATCTGCCGCTCAAAGGATCATCATCCCAACGTTCGAGATCGCCGGGTGGCACGATATCGGCATGGCCGTTAAGGATTAGTGATCGACTGTCGGTTGAAACTTCTGAAGGGTGAAAGGATTGCTCTCCAGCTGATTTCCCGTCAGTCTGAGCTCCCTTCTTTACCCCGACCAGTGAACAACGGTGTTCGTAGGGGAAACCGTCATCGCTAAAGCCTTTATAATGTTGTAATTTTTCCGGTTCCACCCAAACCAACCGGGTTTCCATACCCAACTCGTCAAGTTTTCCTTTTAAAAAGTTTTGAACTTCGCCTTCTTCACCGGAATAGCTGCGAATTTTGACCAGGTCGCAGATCAGTTTCACCAGGTAAGCTCGATTATTTTGCACCTCTTTCCGGATCAATGCAGTATTAATTTGTTTGTTGTTACTCATAAGTATATATCCCGCGTCCTTTGTCAGTTTTGTTTATGGTATTGTCGTAAAATATTCTCCTTTATGATTCATAATCCTTTCGTATTGCTGATTTGATCTTCATAATCAGTTTTTATTAAATATAAGTTTTGCGCTTGCATTGCTATGCTATCATATAATAGCATGGTTTTTTAATAATCTTCCGGAGGAGGGTTTAATTTGTCTAATAAAAGCAAGCAAATTATTCTGGTAATTGTCGGCTTGGCGGCTCTGTCGGTTATATTACTTTCTAATCTTAACCGGTTTTCAGAAGATGAAAATGAGGCAGCCGATTTTCGGGATGCAGAGGATATGAAGAAACGTATTGATCTAATCGTTGCGGAATAGGAAAACTGGCCGTATCCAGCGAAATAATTAGTAGAAAATTCTTTGCAGGATAAGGAGGAACCCTATGGATAGAAAACAAGTTGGGATCCTGGTGTTCAATAATGTGGAAGTTCTCGATTTTTGCGGACCCTTTGAAGTTTTTTCAGCAGCGCGCATAAATGAAAAAAGCAGGAGGGAAAAGCCATCGCCTTTTGATATAAAACTGGTTGCAGAAAAAGATAACCCTGTGGTTACTGCAGGAGGCATGAAGGTTTTACCGGACTATGTATTTGAGAAATGCCCGAAGTTGGATATTCTGGTTGTCCCCGGTGGGTGGGGTGTTCGTAAAGAAATGAATAATATGGCAATGCTTAATTGGCTGCGTGCCTGTTCTGAAGAGGTTGAAACCCTGACATCGGTTTGTACCGGTTCAATACTACTTGGAAAAGCCGGTTTGCTTGATGGGCTTTCGGCTACGACTCACTGGAGTTCCCTTGAATGGATGTGTGAATTATTTCCGGATGTAACTGTTGAACATGATAAAAGTGTCGTCGAAGAAGGCAGGATAATTACTTCAGCGGGGATTTCTGCAGGGATTGATATGGCGCTCAGGGTTGTTGATCGCTATTATGGTGAAGACGTTGCGAGGGCAACAGCAAAGCATATGGAATATCCATACCCTGAAGATAATGCCCGCAGGGTTAATATCTAAGTTTTAGCACAATTTGTTGCATTCTTAACGCCTCTCCTTCCTGAATCCGGTTTGACCTGCAATCAATAAGAATGATATTATTCAGAAAAGTGAATTTTGTTTTAAAATCAGGCAAATTGGTGCCCCTTGCCCAGGGTTGGAGGTTATATGGAAAATGGATAACGGTTTTAAGGTGTTTGACGCTATAATCATTGGTGCCGGCCAGGGCGGACCTCCACTTGCTATTGCGCTGGCCAAAGCCGGTTGGAAGGTTGCGGTGGTGGAGCGCAAATATGTTGGTGGCTCGTGTATTAATACAGGCTGTACTCCAACCAAGACAATGATTGCTTCAGCAAGGGCAGCTCATCTGGTCAACAGGGCAAATGATTACGGAATTAATTCAACTTTTTTTTCAGTTGATTTTATGAAAGTGCGTAAACGCAAAGAGGAAATAGTTGAAAGTTTCAGGAATGGTGGCAGAAACCGGCTGCTTTCAACTGAAGGTCTTTCTCTTATAGAAGGCGAAGCGCGCTTTGTTGGGATGAAACAGATTGAAGTTAAGCTTACAAGGGGCGGAAAAGAATTTATTAAGGCTGAGACGATTGTTGTTAACACCGGTGCCAGGCCTGCCAGGCCCCCGATTCCGGGTCTTGATGATGCGGCAGCTTTTGATTCAACATCAATAATGGAAATTGACGAAATACCCCGCCATTTACTGATTATTGGTGGTGGCTATGTTGGCCTGGAATTCGGGCAGATGTTCCGCAGATTTGGCAGTGATGTGACAATAGTCCAGAGGGGCAAACAGCTCCTTTCTAAAGAAGATACAGACATTGCCGGGGAGGTCAGAGGAATTTTAGAGCAAGAAGGTGTTGAGATATTACTCAATACAGAAACACTTAAAATCGAATCAGCTGCAGGTAAACAGGTTATGCTGAAAGTTGTGAGGGCAGGTGAGAGAGAGAGAATTATTGAAGGAAGCCATCTGTTACTATCAGCCGGGCGTGTTCCGAATACTTCTGTTTTGAATCTGCAGGCTACCGGAATTGAATTGGATGAACGTGGGTATATTCCGGTTAACGATCAACTGGAAACTGCTGTCCCCGGTATATATGCAATTGGTGATGTAAATGGTGGGCCGGCCTTTACTCATATATCCTATGATGACTTCAGAATTCTTCGCAGGAATCTTCTTGAAGATGGCAAGGCTGTTTCCACCGGCCGGTCATTGCCTTATGTGGTTTTCATTGATCCTCAACTGGGCCGTATCGGAATGACTGAAAAAGAAGCAAAGGAAATCGGCCGTGATTACAGGGTGGCTAAAATGCCCATGAACTGGGTGTCCAGGGCTATAGAAACCGATGAGACAAATGGTTTGATGAAAGCAATCGTTGATGCAAAGACCGGTCAAATAATCGGAGCGGCTGTTTTGGGAATTGAGGGCGGTGAAGTGATGGCAATATTGCAGGTTGCGATGCTTGGGGGGCTGCCGTATACTGCTATCCGTGACGCTACTTTTGCCCATCCGACTCTTTCAGAATCATTAAACACACTATTTGGGTCACTGGACGATTAATAAGGGGCAATTAAATTGACCAGGAATGAAGAGCTGAAGCTTCAGGCTGCTCAGCATGCTGTTAACTATATAAGCTCTGGAATGGTTATAGGACTTGGACATGGCAGTACGGCCTCCCTGGCAATTGAGTTGATTGCCCGGAGAGTGGACCGGGGATCACTTAGAGATATATACTGTGTGCCGGCATCGAATAATGTTGAGAAAGCTGCACAGGAACTGGATTTACCGCTTACCACCTTGAACGAGCACCCTGTTTTGGATATTACAATCGATGGTGCCGATGAAGTTAACCTGGCTATGGAAATGATAAAGGGTGGCGGCGGTGCACTGATGAAGGAAAAGATGCTGGCGCAGGCCAGCCGGCGAGAGATAATTATTGTTGACGAATCAAAGTTGTCGACTCTCCTTGGAATGAAGTGGGCTCTACCTGTGGAAGTTGTAGATTTTGGCTGGCGCTATCAGGTTGCTTTTTTAGAGCAACTGGGTGCGAAAGTTAAAATGCGTGTCTTAGAGGGCGGATCTCCTTTTATAACTGATCAGGGAAACAAAGTTCTTGATTGTGATTTTGGCCCGATATCAAATCCCGCCCGGTTGGCAGCCCGGCTAAATGAGCGTGCTGGTATAGTCGAACACGGTCTTTTTATCAATTTGGCAGACGATCTGATCATCGCAGGTGCACAGGGAATCCGGCATTTGAAAAAGGACATCAATAGATCAGGTTTAAAATGAAAAGGGGCTGTAAAGATTTTTAGCCTTTTTGTGGAAAAGAGTTAATGTATTTACGTGGGGGATATCAATTATGGAAATAGCAGCCGCCATAGTTTTAATTATCATCTTGTTTTCACTGTCAATCGCAATATCTATATGGCGCACAAGAAGAGCCGTAATTGAGGTGGTAAGAATCTTTCGTGAAAATAACGCTATCGATGCTGAGGGAGCAAAGACAGCCTATGAACTTGGGCTTATTAAAAAACCTTTTTTTGAAAGAATGGTAAAAACACGTGACTATAAACCCGATGCATTGCAGGCTTTGATGCATGCAGGAGTAGTTATTGTTAAAGAAGAAGGCAAACTATACCTTTCCGAAAAGGATCTTCATAAAATTCACTACTTGAAAAATAACTGAGCAGTTCATTAGGAAATATTCAAGCGTATCAATAACAATAAAGGTTAAGCTGGTTGATCTTTTATATTTCGGCAAAGCCGGCGAGAACTGATTCATAAAGTGCTGCCTGCACTATTTCGAAGAAACGGCTGCCGCGCAGAGCATCGGCGGAACTGGGATCTCCCATAACTCCAATGGTAGAGATTGCTGTAATACCTTCTTCAAAGACTCGGTCTACCAGAACCCCGGATAGTGAACCGACATACCCTGCTTCTGCCTGGTTCATTCGAACATGTTCCGGATACAAATGCAACATTACAGAAGTCTCGTAGTCACAGGCATGCCCACCACAGGCACCGGGTTGCAAATTCTCACTGCCCTCCATTTTTTTTAAAAGCTCCAGCATCTTACTGAGGGGCAGACCAGTTGCAATTTTTAATTCAGGGTATTTAAGTCGCAGGTTGGCTGCGATTTCTTCCAGGATTTTGAAGTTTCCGCCGTGTGATGAAAGTAAAACGATCTTTTCAAACCCGTGAGCTTTATAGGCGGTGACATAATCCTCCACTAGACCGGTAAAAACTTCAGGTCTCAAAGTCAGACTGCCCGGTAATTTCATGTGATGGGAGGAAAGCCCCGGACGGATCACCGGCGCTACCAGGGCATCACCAAGGCGCTTGGCCAGGTCTACTGCTGATGCTTCTCCAATAGCTGAATCCGTGAGCTCGGCAAGATGGGGCCCGTGTTGTTCGATTGATGCAGTACAAATAATAACCGTCCGGTATCCTTTTCCCAAAGCTTCTTTAATTTCCGTCCAGGTCATTTCTTCCAATAAGTATCTATTCATAAAAATCCTCCCCTTACTCATTACTCAGTGTTGTAAACCTTTTAAAAAGGCTTCGATATTTACTGCCAGGGCAGCAGCATTGTAACCGCCCTCCAGGGCAGCAAAGAGACGAGCTTTACACTTTTCCCGGGCATAAGATCCCAGTAGCTGGCCGATAGTATTATAATCTTGACCGGTTAGCATTCCTCCCCAATCATTTATGCCGCGATCAAATCCCGCCGAGACAGCCACCAGATCTGTTTCGTAATTCTGCAGATCCTTCTCCAATGCATCAAGGTAGCGGAGACGGGAATTTTCCTGGCTGTACCAGAATTTTACTCTATTATCTTTCTGAAATATATTGGCTGTTCCATCACCGAAATGCAGGTCGAAGTCAACAATTAGAGCTTTATTGATATGGCCCAAATGTAATAAATGTGTGATCGCGACAGCAATATTGTTAAAGTAGCAGAAGCCCCAGCTGGAATCAGCAGAGGCATGGTGACCGGGCGGCCGGCATAGAGCAAAAGCAAATTCACCATTGCAGGCTGTTTCTGCTGCTTCTATCGATGCGCCTGCTGCCAGTAAAGCTGTATGGCATAGCAAATCATCCTGTGCCACACTGTTCCAGTGTCCGGTTGTATGAACCCTCAGTATCTCTTCTTTTGTTGCTGATCGCGGTTCCTGAATGGAATACTTACTTTTGAGCGCGGCCAGGGCAGGTTCAAGTCTGCCTTTCTCAGCTGCGGGGTCAAAAGCATATTGTTCCATGTAATCTTTGTGGAAAAAGATTTTCACTATAATACACCTCCATCTAAATTCATTATAACCTTTAAATAGAAATGGGTCAGGGATTAAATCTCAATGGCCTGGAAGTTATGCTCAGCGCAACATAATTTTACAGGGAAGTTACTTTTGGCCCGTTGCTGAGATCTGTTGCCGGTAGTATTCTAATAGATTTATATAAGTTTTTTTTGATATGATATATATAACTAAATTCCGGGATTTTTTGAGCCTGTAGTTTAGCTTCCCGCATTGCGGAAGGAATTCCTGTGATTTAAAAATTCAGTATGCATTTATTTAAGCCACAGTTAACGGAGGTAGCAGATTATGAAAAAAAAGAATGAAGATCATCATACAAATAATGAAGGATTAAAAGATGGTGGGCATGAGCATTCAAATCATGATAATCATGACAGGCACGCAGGCCACAGCCCCGGTATGTTTCGTGAAAAGTTTTGGCTATCCCTGGTTCTGACTTTGCCGGTGGTCTTCTGGTCGGAGCACATCCAGATGTTACTGGGCTACAGTGCTCCGGAGTTTTTCGGTTCAACCTGGATCCCTCCTGTTCTAGGTACAGTAATTTTCTTTTATGGTGGATGGGTTTTTATCCAGGGGGCCTGGGAAGAGCTTAAAGCCCTGCTCCCGGGGATGATGACCCTTATTTCGCTGGCGATATCTGTTGCATTCCTTTTTTCTTGGGTTGTGCAGTTGGGGTTGCTTGAAGCAGAGGCACTCTGGTGGGAGCTGGCCACACTGGTCACAATTATGCTTCTTGGCCACTGGATCGAGATGCGCTCAATCGAACAGGCACAGGGTGCATTACAGGAGCTGGCGAAACTGCTTCCCGATTTTGCCACCCGTATTATTAACGGGAGTGAAGAGAAGGTTGCCGTAAGTGAACTGAAAATTGGCGACATTGTTCTTGTTCGTCCGGGAGAAAGCGTTCCTGTAGATGGAGTGCTGCGGAAGGGTAAAAGTGATATAAATGAGGCGATGGTGACCGGAGAATCAAAGCCGGTGAAAAAGAGAGAAGGGGATGAGGTAATAGCCGGTACTATTAATGGTGAAGGTTCACTCCGTATCGAAGTAACAGGTACCGGTGAGGATACCAAGCTGTCCGGTATAATGCGACTTGTGGCTGATGCGCAGAAGTCAAAATCAAGAGCTCAGAATCTGGCTGATCGTGCCGCTCAGCTGCTTACCGGTGTTGCGATAACTGCCGGCTTAATTACTCTCGTCGCCTGGCAGTTTCTTGGTGCACCTATTGATTTTACGATTATCCGGACTGTAACCGTTCTGGTTATCGCCTGCCCTCATGCCTTGGGTCTGGCCGTACCCCTGGTTGTCGCTATTTCCACGACATTAGGGGCTTTAAGTGGCCTTTTAGTGCGGGATCGACGTGGCCTTGAGGAAGCCCGAAACCTGGACATAGTGATTTTCGATAAAACCGGAACATTGACCCTGGGTGAATTTCGAGTTGTAGCAATAACTACCAATGGTGAAGTTTCGGAGGAAGAAGCGCTGCGGCTTGCTTCCGGAGTAGAGTCTGAATCCGAGCATCCCATTGCCCTTGGTATTGTGAATACGGCGAAGGATCGTGATATCAAGATTCCCCCTGCCGAAGAATTCCGTGCACTGACCGGCAAAGGAGTAGCCGCCACAGTAGGTGGGATTGAATACAAGGTAGGCGGACCTGCACTCCTCAAGGAAGAAGAAGTGGAATTGCCATCTTCACTTCTCAAGGCATCCGAGGCTGTTTCTGAGCGCGGGCAGGCAGCGATTTACCTGCTCGGTAAGGGTAAAGTGATAGCCTTGTTTGCAGTGGCCGATGCAATCCGTGAGGAGAGCAGTGAGGCCGTTCTTGAACTTCAGAAGATGGGGATAGAAGTGGTAATGCTTACAGGAGACACACAGGCTGTAGCTGACGCAGTTGCGGGGGAGATTGGAATCGACAAAGTCTTTGCCGAAGTGCTGCCAGAGGATAAGGCTTCTAAAGTGCAGGATCTTCAGAAACATGGTAAAAAGGTGGCCATGATTGGAGATGGGGTCAACGATGCTCCGGCCCTTGCTACTGCTGATATCGGCATTGCCATAGGGGCGGGGACCGACGTAGCTGTGGAAGCCGGGCATATCGTCCTGGTCAGGTCCGATCCACGGGATATCCCCCGGATTGTTACCCTATCCAGGGCTACCTATGCAAAGATGCTGCAGAATTTATGGTGGGCGGCAGGCTATAATATTGTTGCCATTCCACTGGCTGCAGGCGCCCTGGCTGCATGGGGAATTTTACTCACACCGGCATTTGGCGCATTGCTGATGTCGGCCAGCACTGTTATCGTCGCAATAAATGCGCAGCTTTTAAGGCGCCTCGAGCTATAATAATCTTACAGGCTTTAAAGGTAACCTTTCATACAGGGTATAAGGTCATCGAAAGTGGGAGTTGGCGGAGGAGATATAAAAAAGCAAGAAAGGTTTCGGTAACTGCCGGCAGCAGGTTATTGGCGTTTTAGGTAGAAATTAATATTTTTGTAATGGCAATTAGGTAATAAAATGCCTCTTTCCGGTATGTCAAAATACGTTGCTTTTTTCACAACTTGATGATAGCATAACATTGAGAAATTTTTATCAATCACCCGAAATCCTGGATTGTATTATCTGCAATGAAGCCTGATGTTTCCGAAACTTTTTTATTATATATGAAAAGTTCGGTAAAATTTAAAATAATCTATGATAGGAGGGAATACCCCTATTTCAGGGGGGTAAGAACATGAGCAAACCAGTTGTAGTAAGTGCAGTTAGAACAATTGCAGGCAGTTATGGTGGAAGTTTAAGTAGCTTCAGTGCTCCCCAGTTGGGAGCGAAAGTAATCGAAGAGGTAGTTAAGAGAGCAGGTATTTCAGGTGAGGAAGTTGATGAATTGGTATTTGGCTGCGGTTGGCAAGCCGGAATAGGTCCCAATGTGGCTCGTTATTCTTCAGTACTAGCCGGCTTGCCGGTGGAGGTGCCCGCTTATACGATTAACATACGTTGTGCTTCCAGTTTGCAGGCCACTATCCAGGGGGCTAAATCTATCCTCCTCGGTGATGCGGATACGGTAGTGGTCGGTGGCACAGAATCTGCTTCCAATGTACCCTACATCCTTGATAAGGCTCGCTGGGGGGCACGGATGGGTGATATGATTGCTTACGACGGACTGCACAAGGATGGCTTCATGTGTCCTATGGCCGGAATGCTGATGGGTGGTACTGCGGAACTATTGGCCGAAAAATACGATATAGATCGTGTAGAGCAGGACAGTTTTGCCCTGGAAAGTCACCAGAAAGCAGTTAAAGCATCGGAAGAAGGTAAATTCAAAGATGAAATTTTACCGGTGCAGGTGGTACAGAAAAAACAGACATTGACGGTTGATCAGGAAGAAATCCCGAGGGCCGATGCTTCCATAGAAAGAATGGCTAAACTGCCTCCGGTCTTTAAAAAGGAAGGAACTGTAACAGCCGGTAACAGCTGTGCTCTTTCCGATAATGCCTCAGCCCTGTTAATCATGTCTGAAGAAAAAGCAAAATCCCTGGGACTTACACCTCTGGCTGCAATACGAGGTTATGCCGCAGGGGGAGTTGATCCTAAATACATGGGTATTGGACCCGTAAAAGCTATCCCCATGGCATTGGAAAAAGCCGGAGTGAACCTGGATGATATCGATTTAATAGAACTGAACGAAGCTTTTGCAGTTCAATACCTGGCTGTGGAAAGAGAAATGAAGTGGAACCGCGATAAGGTTAATGTTTACGGTGGAGCTATCGCCCTCGGTCATCCCGTAGGCGCAACCGGTACCAAGCTTATAACCACCCTGCTTTATGCATTGAAAGCACATGACAAGGATTTAGGTCTGGTCAGCGCGTGTGTTGGCGGAGGCCAGGGGGTAGCCTTAATCTTTGAAAGATTAAGTTAAAATTACTACTTAAAACGGGAGGCTTAATTATTGATGGAAGTAAAGAAATGTTTTATTTTAGGCGCCGGGATTATGGGTACGGGAATAGCTCAACTAATGGCTCAAAAAGGTATTGAAGCTATCCTGGTAGATTTAGATGAAGCAATTGCCAAGCGCAGCTTGGCTAATATTGAAAAAGGGCTCCAAAAAAGAGTTGAGAAGGGAAAGATGAGTGAAGAAGAGGTAAAAGATATTCTTGGGCTCATCAAAATTTCCACGAAAATGGAAGATGCTGCGGACGCTGATTTCATAATTGAAGCAATTGTCGAAAATGTTGAAGTCAAGCAGAAGGTTTTTGGAGAGCTCGAAAAAATAGCAAGGGAAGATGTAATCCTGGCAACAAATACCACTGCCTGTTCAATTTCTGAAATAGCATCAGCTGTTTCAAACCCAGGCAGGGTTGTGGGAATGCATTTCTTTAACCCGGCGGTGGTCATGAAACTGGTCGAAATAATGCCTGCTGTATCAACTGATGCTGAAGTGGTCAATAAAACAAGGGAATTAGCTGAATTTCTCGGCAAAGAACCTGTAGTTACCGCCAAAGAAGGCATCGCCGGAATAGCCAGCCGTGTTCTGGCGGCGTTGCTTAACGAAGCTGTCTGGGTTCTCGATGAAGGAATCGGGACTGTGAGCGATATTGATAAAGCCATGCAGATGGGAGCCAATCAGCCTATGGGGCCGCTGACATTAATTGATCTGATTGGCATTGATACTCACCTGGCGAAAACCAGAACTCTTTATGAAAAATTCGGTGATCCGCGTTATCGTCCCTGTTACCTGCTGGAGAAAATGGTCAATGCCGGATACCTGGGCCGTAAAACTAAAAAAGGATTTTACGATTACGAGCAGGATCCCCCTGTTCCGATGCAGCTAAAATAAAACAAGTAAGGCCAATAAAAAGGAGGTGTTGTTCTTGGATTTTGATCATACTCCAGAACAAGAAAGCGTTAGGAAAATGGTTTGTGAATTTGTTTCTAAAGAAATTACCCCCTACGCCGGAGAATGGGACAAGGAAGAAAAGTTTCCCTGGGACGTTTGGAAGAAAATGGGCGAAACCGGTATTATCGGAACGGTTATACCCGAAGAATATGAAGGCAGCGGGATGGATAATATAACCCATGCAATTGTTGCCGAAGAACTGGGTTACGGCTGCACCTCTATGAGAGGAACTTATTCAGTCCAGATTTCTCTCGTAGCCAAAACCATCCTAACCTTTGGCACTGAAGAACAGAAACAAAAATACCTACCCGGTATGGCCATGGGTGAAATTATCGGCTGCTATGGCCTTACTGAACCTGACTCAGGCAGCGATGCAGCCAGCCTTTCATCCACAGCGGAAGAAGACGGTGACTACTACATCCTCAACGGTAATAAGATGTGGATTACCAACGCCGGAATTGCCGATGTAGCCATGGTTTTTGCCAAGACAGACAAAAGCGCCGGCGCCAGGGGAATAACTGCTTTTCTTGTAGAAAAAGACACTCCCGGCTATTCAACTGAAAAAATTCATGACAAGTTGGGATTGCGGGCTTCCGATACATCGGAGATAATTCTCGACAATGTCAGAGTCCATAAAGATGCAATCCTTGGCGAAAAAGGGAAAGGTTTTAAAGTGGCCCTTTCAGCCCTTGACAATGCCCGCTTTACAGTAGCGGCAGGTTGTGTGGGGGCTGCCCAGTCAGCGCTGGATACGGCAAAGCAGTATGCTAAAGACAGGGTTCAGTTTGGAAAGCCGATTGCCGGTCATCAGCTGGTTCAGCAATTAATCTCCAATATGGTTTTAGACATTGAATGCGGCCGGTTGTTAGTTTACCGGGCAGGACACCTGAAAAATAAAAAAGTTCCCAATACCCGAGAGACTTCGCTGGCCAAATACTTCTGCACCGAAATGGTTAACCGGGTGGCCTATAATGCCATTCAGGTTTTAGGTGGTTACGGTTTTTCCGGGGAATATCCCCTGGAAAGGATTTACCGTGATGCGCGGGTTAATACCCTTTATGAGGGAACATCCCAAATTCAACAGCTTATCCTGGGCAATATCGAGCTGGGTATACCTGCTTTTACTTAGATCTGCATTTTTTAATAATTTAAGGGAAAGAAGTCAGTTTTCTTCTTTCTCTTATATATGGAGAGAGGTAAACATGTTTAATCTATTAAAATTCGTTAAAGAAACCCCGCTGGCTATTATTACCATAAATCGTCCGGAAGTCAGAAATGCACTATCAAATGCCCTGGTGGAAGAACTGGCGGAAGCTTTTTCCCAGGTTAAAAATGATCCGGAAATAAGAACACTGATCATAACCGGAGAAGGGGATAAAGCTTTTATGGCCGGGGCGGATATCAAGGAACTTGAAGAAAGGGATTTTATTAAAGGCCGGGAGCAGACCAGGCGCCGCCAGGAAGTATTTAATATGCTCTGGGAGATGCCGATTCCTGTAATAGCGGCCATAAATGGTTATGCTTTGGGAGCAGGTTTAGAGTTGGCCATAGCCTGCACTTTACGTCTGGCTTCTTCGAACGCCCAGATGGGTTCACCGGAAATTAACCTGGGAATCATTCCAGGCGATGGCGGCACTCAGCGCCTGCCGCGTTTGGTTGGTTTCGGAAGAGCCATGGAAATGGCCTTAACAGGTGGCATGATTGATGCTGAAGAAGCATATCGTATCGGACTGGTTAATAAACTGGTTGAACCGGAAAACCTGATGGAAGAAGCAAAGAAATACGCACATAAGCTTGCTGCGAAGTCACCGCTTGCTGTCCAGTACGCAAAAGAGGCAGTTAATCGTTCCCTGGAGATGGGACTCTATGAAGGCCTTGCCCATGAATCCTATCTTCATGCACTGGCTTGTGCCACGGAGGATAAGAAAGAAGGCGTGAAGGCTTTTCTGGAAAAAAGAAAGCCCGAGTACCAGGGGAAATAATAGCATCGGTTTGATAACTGCAAAAGGGTCCGGCCGATAGCGGAATTCCGCTTCGGTTTGGCCCTTTTTTACTTTGATAAATTTCATTTTCATCTGCATAGCTAATCCATTACTTTCCCTTCCTATTATTACCATAATTGAAGGTGGATTCATTCTAAAGGACTAATCCATAATTTACTCTTTTTTCACCTTGCTTCCATGCTTTTTAGCGATTCTATTATTATAAATATCCTGTAAACTGGTAAAGTAGAAGTAGTTTATAAGTCGCTGGGAATGATTTTACAAAGGAAAACATACCTAAGAGGTGTTGAAAAATGAGATATGCTGAAACAGGGTATAATTTGGAAATTAACTTATCGACTGGAAACATTGAGAAGGTGGAAACCGATCCGGAATTAACAAAAATGCATCTGGGCGGCCTGGGAACCAATGCCAGGTTGTTATGGGATCGGGTCCCCCCCGAAGCTGAACCTTTTTCTCCGGATAATCTTTTAATTTTTGGGACAGGCCTCTTGTGCGGCACCCCTGCTATAGGAGCCAACCGGACTATAATTAGCACTTACTCTCCTCAGACTTTATTTATGGCTTTTTCCATGATGGGAGGATTCTTTGCCCCGGAATTAAAATATGCCGGCTATGATAAAGTAATCTTTAGCGGTAAGTCGCCGAATCTTGTTTACATATGGATTAATAATGACAAAGTAGAAATACGTGATGCTTCTCATTTGCAGGGCAAAGGGGCGGTTCAAACCGAAAAGCTTATTCGAGAGGAGCTGCAGGAACCCAATGCCCAGGTAGCCGCTATCGGCCTGGCCGGTGAAAACAGGGTCTATATGGCCTCCATTGAGCACGGACGATCCAGCGCCAGCAGACTGGGTCTGGGTGCCGTGATGGGTGACAAGGGGATAAAAGCAATAGCTGTACGTGGAACTAACGATGTCAATGTAGCCCGACCGGTTGATTTAATTAATTTTTGTACAGATATTCTGAATTATATTCCGGAAAGAGATGGCAATCCGATTCCCGGAGTGATGCCTATCTTAGCCGGGCTTGGTTCGCCGAAAGAGATGTTAATTCATGATGAAAAGTGGCATACTGAGAATTTCATGTGGGGTAATGCCAGAACACGGATAAAAGATTACTGGACCAAGGATATTGAAGATAAGTGGAAAGAATCGCAGGAGAGTGCGCGAAAGCGTCTGATAAGCTGTTATAACTGCCCGATGGAATGCGGAGCCATAATTTCTATTCCCGGTATATCAACTTACATGATGAAATGTTTCTCGAAGCTCACCTACACCATGGCAGCATACTCAGACCTTGATTTCGGTTTTAGAATAGCGCAGCGTGCCACAGAATACGGTGTCGATGGATTTTCTATGCCACAGGTTATGGCCTTTGCCCTCGAGCTTTATGAGGCCGGCATCCTTACAGATGATGACTTTCCGGGTATGCCTTCCGATAATGAGGAAAGATTTTTCTGGTTGCTGGACAGGATTGTCCGGCGGGAAGGGATTGGTGATATTCTGGCCGATGGTGTTTACTGGGCAGCCCGCCGGATTGGTAAGGGAGCGGAGGAATATGATCATAATACTATTAAAAAGCATGAGCAGTTACCGCTCAAGCTATCAATGCTGAATCCGATTTATTTCCTGATGTGGGCCACCGGCGAAAAGATTAATATTACCCAGATTGAAGGGAATTTCCCCCAGGCACCTTTTCCCACCCGTGAGGAGCGGGAAGAGTTTGTTAAGGATTGGGTTCATGTTCCTGATGAGAAGTTCAAGAAATACTTTTTAGATTGGGAACTGCGCGGGGAAAATTCATTTCCTTATTACCCTCCCGTTGATGCTACCTGTGAAATTGTTGATTGGCAGGAGACCATGCATTATATTGATGATTCCCTCGGATTATGTGCCGGTTTATCATCGTTTCCCCTAAAGCCTCCCTATCATATCCATAACCTGCCGATCCTGATTTCGAAAGCAGCCGGAATTGATATGGATAAAGATAAACTGTGGGAAATTGCCAAGAGGAATCGGACTTTATTGAGAGCGATTAATGTAAGAAGAGGTTTAAGAAGGGAAGATGACCGTCCTCCTGAGAATCATTGGAAGAAGAGATTCCCCGAACTCGAAGTTCAGCTCTTGGATCAATATTACAAACTTAAAGGTTTCAATAACGATGGTGTTCCAACCAGGGAATCCTTACTTGAATTGGGTATGGATTACGTTGGCGAAGACCTGGAGAAGAGAGGGATTTATGACAATGGCGAAAGTAAAAAAGAAAGTTAAGGTAATCAAAATCGACACTGATAAATGTAACGGCTGCAGGTCGTGCGAGGTAATTTGCTCGGCGTTTCACGCTACCGATAAATATAGTATTATCAATCCCTCCAGGGCCCGAATCCGTCTGATTCGCGATCCACTGCGTGATGTTTACCTTCCTGTATATGCAGGTGAATATACGCCGGCTGAATGTATGGGCAGAGACAAATATGTTGTCGATGGAAAAGAATATGAAGAATGTGCTTTCTGCAGGGCTTCCTGTCCCTCCAGGGATGTTTTCAAAGAGCCTGACTCGGGTCTTCCGCTTAAATGCGACATGTGTGAAGACGATCCGGAACAGGAGGAGCCTCTCTGTGTTAAATGGTGTTTGTCTGATGCCCTGACATATGAGGAGAGAGAGGAAGAAGTTGAAGAAGAAGTGCTGCTGGACGAGATGGAAACAGGTTTAAAATCACTGGTGGATAAATACGGTTTAAATAATCTTATTGACAGCATTGCCCGAATGTCACAAAAAGACTAAAAGATTATGATAAAGGTGGGGATTATAAAATCGTGGATACTGAAGCCCCGATTAAAGAGGTTATAGAGGAGATAAAAGAATTTGGTGGCGACGCTGTAAAATTTTGTTATCAATGTGGAAAATGCGATACAGTATGTCCCTGGAATAAAGTTACAAAATTTAGCATACGCAAGTTGATACGTGAGGCTACTTTTGGCATACCGGAAGTAGAGCTTGAAGAAGTCTGGCGCTGTACTACCTGTGGTAAATGCCCCCAGGAATGTCCCAGGGACGTAAAGCAAGTAGATGATGTTGTGGCCATGCGCAGGATAGCCGCGGAATATGGTGTATCTTCAACCCTGCTGAAACCTGTTCGTTCAGCAAGCGCAAGCCTTGCCGCTGAAGGTAATCCCGTTGTCCAGGATCGATCCAGGAGGACTGAATGGGCAGAAGGTCTGAATATAAAACCATTCACAGAAGAAATGGAAATTCTTTATTTCTCCTGCTGCTATGTCTGTTATGATCAGAGATTGAAGGAAATTGGTCAGGCCACGGTCAGGCTTCTTAATAAAGCTGAAGTCGATTTCGGCACACTGGGCACCCTGGAGAACTGTTGTGGAGAAAGTATCCGTAAAACAGGCAATGAAGAAATTTTTAAAAGTCTGGCCAGAGAAAATATTAAAACCTTTATAGAACACGGGGTCAAGAAAATTCTCGTTTCTTCTCCACATTGCTACCATACTTTTAAGAACGAATATCCTGAATTCAAAGCGAATTTTGAAGTGGTTCACATTACCCAGTATTTGCACGATCTAGTTAACGAGGGAAGACTTCAGATCAATAAGGAGTATGAAAAGAAAGTAACCTATCATGATCCCTGTTATCTGGGCCGGCATAACGGTATTTATGACATTCCGCGGGAAATTTTAAAAAAGATACCCGGCCTGGAACTAAACGAGATGGCCGAATCGCGTGAAGACAGTTTATGCTGCGGGATGGGTGGAGGCAGGATTTGGATCGATACCAAGATGCCTGAGAGATTCTCCAATATCAGGATTCAAGATGCAATCAATCTTGGAGCCGAAGTCCTTGTCACCTCTTGCCCTTATTGTGTTGATGCTCTCGAGGAAAGCAGATCGGGGTTAAACCTGGAAAGTGCTATAGAGATAAAAGATATCACGGAAATACTCCAGGAAGTGATCTGAGGTGCGAAAGATTAAATGTACTGCAATAGAATAGCGGGTTTGATATAAAACCTGATGAGGTGATAGAAAGTGGAAAATAAATTGGAAATAAATAGCGGGCAACTTGTCAGAAACCTTGCAGGCAGTAATTTTGGAGATGTAATGGTTGTAGGTGGAGGGGTCAGCGGCATCCAGTCATCCTTAGATCTTGCTGCTGCCGGTTTTAAGGTTTATCTTGTTGACAGCGCCCCTGCTATTGGCGGCCATATGGCCCAGCTGGATAAGACCTTTCCGACCAATGATTGCTCTATGTGAATACTCTCACCCAAACTGGTCGAGGTCGACCGGAATACCAATATTGAGGTCCTTTCCTATACTGAAGTGGATAGTGTGGAAGGCGAAGCGGGGAACTTTAAAGTAACCCTGAGGAAAAAACCCAGGTATGTATTAGAAGACAAGTGCACCGGCTGCACTGTCTGCGTTGAGTATTGTCCTGTAAAGTACCCTGATAAATTTAATCAGGATATATCGAAGAATAAAGCGATTCATATATACTATTCTCAGGCAATCCCCCTGATCACCTATATAGATGAAAGCTGCATTTACCTGAAAGAGAAAAAGTGTCGCATCTGTGAGGCAGTATGTAAAAACGAGGCAATAGATTTTAATCAGACCGAAGAGAAGGTGGAAATAAAAGTCGGGGCTGTAGTTCTGGCTCCGGGTTATGAACCATTTGATCCGGGCATAAGAGAGGACTATGGCTACGGTAAGTTCGAGAATGTGATAACCAGCATGGATTATGAACGGTTGACGGATTCCACGGGTCCTTATGAAGGCCAGGTCCTGCGCCCTTCCGATATGAAGCATCCCCATAAAGTAGCCTGGATCCAGTGTGTCGGTTCCAGGCAGGTTAACCCACCGGGCGCGAAAAGCTATTGTTCCTCGGTCTGCTGCACCTATACGCAGAAACAGGTAATATTAACAAAAGAACATGACCCTGAATCTGAATGTGTCGTATTCCATAATGACATTCGATCCTACGGCAAAGATTTCGAGCGATTTTATAAAAGGGCAGAGGATCTGCCCGGGGTTCAATTTATCAGAAGCTATCCGTCGGTGGTAAAGGAAGATCCGGAAACCAGGAGTGTTACGATAAAATATGCAACCAATGATGACGGTGTGAAGGAAGAAGAATTTGACATGGTTGTATTATCGGTCGGGTTAAATCCACCCGCTGATTTTGAGAAACTGGCTGATAAGTTTGGTATTGAATTAAATGATCATGGCTTCTGCAAAACTAATCCTGTAAATACAATGCAGACTTCCCGCCCGGGATTATTTATCAGCGGCGCTTTCCAGGGTCCGTTAGATATCCCCGAATCTGTTGTAACTGCGAGCGGCGCAGGGTCTCAGTGTGGCGAGCTTCTTAATTACAGGAGAGGGGATCTCTCCAAAGAAAGGGTATATCCTCCGGAAAGGGATGTTTCTTCAGAAGAACCCAGAATCGGCGTTTTTGTATGTCACTGTGGAGCGAATATCGGCAGGGTGGTTGATGTTCCTTCCAATGTTGAATATTCCTTAACCCTGCCCAACGTTGTCTATGCCCAGGAACAGCTTTTTTCATGTGCAACTAATTGTGCCGAAGAAATTACTGAGAAGATAAAAGAGAAAGAGCTAAACCGCGTAATCGTTGCCGCCTGTTCTCCGAGGACACTTGAAATGTTATTCCGGGATACACTTCGGGAGGCGGGGCTGAATCAATACTACTATGAAATGGCCAATATCAGGGAACATTGCTCCTGGGTTCACCCCAAAGAAAAAGATAAAGCTACTCAAAAATCCAAGGATATTATTCGAATGGCAGTAGCCCGTGCCCGCCACCTGGAGCCGTTAATGGAGATAGATCTGCCGGTTGATAAAAGGGCTCTGGTGGTTGGTGGAGGAATTGCCGGCATGACCTGTGCACTCTCTATTGCCGCTCAGGGGCATGAAGTGCACCTGGTGGAAAAGGATAAAAACCTGGGAGGAACAGCAAGGAAAATATATGATACCCTGGAAGGGCTTGATGTTCAGACCTATTTACGCGACATGATCGGCAAAGTTTATCAAAACCCCCTGATCCATGTTTATACCGATGCTGCAATCAAACAGAACACAGGGTATATTGGAAATTTTATTACCAGGGTGGAGATTGATGGAAGAATAGCAGAAATTAAGCATGGAGCAACTGTGATTGCCACGGGTGCTGATGTTTATACACCCAGCGAATACCTTTATGGTAAAGATGACAGGGTTCTGACCCATCTCGAGTTGGAAGAAAAGATTGTTGAAGAAGATGAAAAAGTTATTAATGCTGAAAACCTGGTTATGATTCAGTGCGTGGGTTGCAGAAATGAAGACAGGGATTATTGTAGTCGAATCTGCTGTAACGAATCCGTAAAAAACGCCCTGAAGCTAAAAGAGAAAAACCCGCAGATGGATATCTATATTCTCTTCAGGGACATGAGAACCTATGGTTATAATGAAGATTTTTACAGGGCTGCGGCGGATAAAGATATCAAATTTATTCGTTACGAACCTGAAGAAGAACCACAGATTGAAGCTGCTGAGGGAGAAAACGGGCCTGTTTTAAGGGTTACCCTGCCCGATTATGTTTTAGAGAAAAAACTTGAAATAGATGCTGATATTATTGCACTGGCTGCTGCTGTTATTCCTTCTGCAGGGGCTAAAGAAATAGAAAGCTTATTCAAGGTTGGCTTGAACCAGGATGGTTTCTTTAAAGAGGCCCATGTTAAATTAAGGCCGGTTGAATTTGCTGCAGACGGTGTTTATCTTTGTGGCTTGGCACACTATCCAAAGCTGATTTCAGAGACGGTCAGCCAGGCTTATGGTGCCGCGGGCCGGGTTTTAACCCTTCTTTCAAAAGATATCGTGACCGCTTCCGGCTCTATATGTGAGGTTGAAGAAGAAAAGTGTGTTTCCTGTGGAGCATGTATTGCAGCCTGTACCTACGGTGCCATAGAATTCCGGGAAACAGAAATGGGTATTAAAGCTTTTGTCAATCCTGTTCTTTGTAAAGGTGACGGAGTCTGCAATGCAGTTTGCCCGACAGGGGCCATACAACTTAAGCACTTTACCGACAAAGAACTCTTGAGTCAAATCGATGCTGCAATACCGGAAGAAGAAGTCATAAAGAAAATTGAAGCGCTGGTTTAGAACTTTTGGCAATACAAAATGTTTAGTTACTCAATTTAATATAAATCAAAATAAAATTTCTATTTCACCATAGCAAGGGAAATGAGTCTTTGGAAGTTTTTAAAAAATATATTTAAACGTATTAGAAACACAGGAGGTGTGGCGAATGAGTACAGAAATGACTTTTAAACCAAGCATTATTGGTTTTGTATGTCAGTGGTGAGGATATGGAGCTGCGGATCTGGCTGGAGTTTCCAGACTACAATATACAACTGAAATCAGGCTTATTCGCGTTATGTGCACCGGTAGAATCGACCTCGCACATATAATTAGGGCTTTCTCAAATGGGATAGATGGTGTTTTTATTGGTGGTTGTCGTTTAAATGAATGTAATTATATTACTCACGGAAATTTTCATGCACTAAATATTGTGCTTCTTTGTAAGAAAATGATGGAATACATCGGTCTGAATCCCGAACGTTTGAGGATTGAGTTTATGTCATCCGGGGAGGGGAATCTTTTTGCCGAAGTTGTCGATGATTTTGTAGAGACAGTCAGGGAGACAGGCCCTCTTGGAAAAAGTGAGGGAATTGATGAAACTGGATTAAAAGTAAATCTTAAAGCTATAACCAGCTTAATCCCCTATATCAGGCTGGTGGAAAGTGAAAGGCTAAGAGGGCACTTTGGAACATTAGCAGAGTTCAGGGACTTTTATTCCAGCGAAGAATTTGAAAGGCTCTTCCAGGAGCTGATCGCAGATAAACTGGCAATCAGCCAAATTATGATGCTCCTGCGGGAAAAACCCCTGTCTACGGGAGAAATCTCTGAGATACTGGGTCTTTCCCCGTCTGAAATATCAAAACACCTGAATAGTTCAGCAAAGCTTGGCCTGGTCAGGTATGAGGAAAATGAGAAGCGCTTTGCTTCTGTCTGATACTAATCAGCAATCAGCATGGTGAAGGGGGATCGCGGGGCAGAGGCCATGGATAATACCAGAATTGATCAAATCGTTGAAAAATATGACTGTGAAGCCAGTTCGCTCATCCAGGTATTATTGGAAATTCAGAGTGAAAACCGCTGGCTTCCAAAGCAGGTATTGGAGAGGATTAGCGAAAGGCTAGAGGTGCCTTTGGCCAGAATACAGCACATTGCTACTTTTTATAAGGCATTTAGTTTAGTTCCGAAGGGCCGTCATGAAATACATATTTGCATGGGTACCGCCTGTCATGTCCGTGGTGCGCAACTTGTCCTCGACAAAGTTCAAGACCTGACCGGTATTAACCCTGGCGAAACAGACCTGGATCTCAAATTCAGCCTGGAGACGGTTAACTGTCTTGGTTGTTGTGCTTTAGGCCCGGTGATGGAAATTAATGGGCAAATTCACGGGAAGATATCACCGGCCGAGACAGCAGATGCCCTAAAAAAATACGACTGAGGGAAGATTGTGAGGGAAGATTATGCCACGGATAAACTCACCTGCTGAACTGGAAGCAATCAGAAAGGAATTACTGTCTCAACGAGATCCCGACAAACGGACTATTACGCTTTGCTCCGGTTCTGCCTGCCACGCAACGGGCAGCAGGTTGGTAGCTGAGAGTATCGAAGAAGAGATAAAAAAACAGGGTTTAACTGATCAAGTCGATATAAGGAAGACTGGTTGCCATGGTTTTTGTGAGAGAGGTCCGATCATAGTTATCCACCCCGATGAAATATGCTACTTACAGATTAAGCCCGATGATGTTCCTGAAATTATTTCTGAGACGATCAAAGAAAATAGGATCATAGAGCGTTTACTTTATAAAGATCCCGCTACAGAGGAAGAGATAATTCATGAACATGAAATTCCCTTCTACAAGAACCAGAAAAGGCTTCTTTTCGGGGCCAATATTACAATAGATCCCAAAAGTATTGAAGACTACCTGGCTATTGGCGGTTATTCTGCGCTGGTTAAAGTTCTTTTTGAAATGAATCCTGAACAGGTTTTGGAAGAAATTAAAAAATCTAACCTGAGGGGCAGAGGTGGCGGCGGCTTTCCGGCAGGGATAAAATGGGAAGGCTCCCGTAATGCACCGGATGATAAGAAATATGTAATAGTAAATGCGGACGAAGGTGACCCCGGAGCCTACATGGATAGAAGTTTACTCGAAGGCAATCCTCATTCAGTTCTTGAGGGGCTGGCGATTGGAGCTTATACCATTGGCGCAGAGGAGGGTTATATTTACGTTCGGCAGGAATACCCGCTGGCAGTAGAAAATATTGGTATTGCGATCAGCCAGGCTGAGGAATATGGATTCCTGGGGGATAATATTCTCGGCTCAGGCTTTAATTTCAAAGTTATTGTGCACCAGGGGGCAGGCGCGTTTGTCTGCGGCGAGTCTAGCGCTTTAATGACGGCTTTGGAAGGCAGGGCAGGTGAACCAAGGCCGAAGTATATCCGTTCAAACATCAAGGGCCTATGGGAAAAACCTACTGTTTTGAATAATGTTGAAACCTGGGCCAATGTTCCATTAATTATCAATAACGGTGCCGATTGGTTTACACAATATGGAACGGAAAAAAGCAAGGGTACAAAGATTTTTTCATTGGTAGGCAAAATAAACAATACCGGTCTTGTAGAAGTAGCGATGGGTATGACCCTGCGAGATATTATTTTCAAAATAGGTGGCGGAATCCCCGGAGACAAGAAGTTTAAAGCAGTACAGACTGGCGGGCCGTCCGGCGGCTGCCTGCCAGCAGATTTATTAGATTTGGAAGTAGGTTTTGATGAGCTTACCCAGGCCGGCTCGATGATGGGTTCCGGGGGTATGATTGTCATGGATGAAGATACCTGCATGGTTGATGTGGCCAGGTATTTCCTTGATTTTCTCGCTGATGAATCGTGCGGTAAATGTGTCCCCTGCCGCGAAGGTGTCAAACAGATGCTGAACATTTTGACTAATATTACCCGGGGTAAGGGTAAGGAGGGTGATATTGAGCTTTTGGAGGAGCTGGCGGAGGTGGCCAGAGAGGGAGCACTCTGTGCTTTGGGTCAGACTGCGCCAAATCCGTTTATAAGTACATTAAAGTATTTTAAAGATGAGTATGAAGCACATATCAATGAAAAGAAGTGCCCGGCACTATATTGCAAAGAGCTTATTGACTACTATATTGATCCGGAAAAATGCCGGGCCTGTATGATTTGTCTCAAACAGTGTCCCGCAGATGCAATTATAGGGGAAAAGAAAAAGATCCATATAATAGACCAGGAGAAATGCACGAAGTGCAATACTTGTTTTGAGGTTTGTCCACCCCGTTTTAATGCGGTGAAGAAAATATCCGGTGAACCTGTCCCGCCTCCAATTTCCGAAGAAGAAAGAGTTATCACCAGGGGGAATAATTAACAATGAGTAAAATTTTATTGACTATTGATGGCAAAGAGGTTGAAGCAAATGATGATATGACTATATTGGAAGCGGCACAAAGTATAGGTATAGTTATACCTACACTTTGTCACCACGAGAAGTTAGAACCTTATGGGGGGTGTCGGGTTTGCACAGTTGAGGTAGAATCAAATGGCAGGACTAAGCTGGTTGCAGCCTGTGTTTATCCGGCAGAGCGTAATTTAACTGTTATAACCAGGTCCGAAAAGATAGACAGAATTCGCAAAATGATCTTACAGCTATTGCTTTCTCATGCCCCGGATTCCGAGCAGCTGCAGGATTTGGCCAAGGAGTATGGCGCAGATAGTAATCGCTTTGAAAAAGAGGCTTCATTTTGCATACATTGTGGTTTATGTGTAAGGTACTGCAACGAAATAAAAAAGAAGGATGCTGTCGGATTTATCAACAGAGGTGCCAGAAGAGAGATAAACTTTATCCCGGAGGTTGCCTCCAAAGAATGCTGGCATTGCAAAGAATGTTTCCCACTCTGTCCCACAGCGGCACTTCAGGCAGCTTATGTTTTCACTGAAGCCCTTGTGGCTTCTAAAGCTCCTTTTGAAACTGAATCTGATTGATGAAGCTTCAAGCTGCCCCGACTAATCCTGCACGATCTTCAGAATGGTATTCCTGATTTTTTGCAGTTATTATTCTTTGAAAGCAATTTCAATTATATAAACCCCTGAGGAAAATTTCTTTTCCACCACCGAGCCGGTTTTCTCCAATAAATGCAAAACATGTTTATTGTCGGGCAGTATTTCAGCTTTAAAGCCGACCAGACCTTGTTTTTTTGCAATATAAGCCAGGTAAGAAAGTAGTTTAGTGCCTAAACCTTTTTGATGGTAATCGTCTCTGACGACCAAGGCAACCTGGGCAGTGAGAGTGCCTTCAATTACTGCAAATTGACCAACCCCGATCACTACTTCAGAGTCACCGTCCTCAATAGTCGCCAGGATAACCATTTCCTTTGTATAATCAATTACGACAAAAATGTCCTGCAGCATTTCATGGGGCATATCTTTCCTTCGTGAAAGAAAGCGGTTATATTTTGTTTCATCTGAAAGTTTATAAAAGAAGTCTTTTAAAAGGGGCTCATCACTTATCTTAACCGGTCGCAGGCGAAATTCCAGCCCTGATTTTGTTGCCTTGTGCGTCTCAAGTTCAGCAGGGTATTCTCCTTTTTCTCCGGGCATAAAAGCCTGGTCCTGATAAATAAGAGATGCCTTCTTTGCTTCTTCAATCAGCCATGGTTGGAAATCAGGATGGGCGATAGAAATCAAGGCCATTGCTCTTTCCCTGATATTTTTACCATGCAGATATGCTATCCCGAATTCTGTAACCACGTAATGAATATCACCGCGGGTTAGTGTTACACCGGCGCCTTCTTTAAGAAAAGGGACGATTCTGGATATTTTTCCGCCATCAGTAGTTGAAGGCAAGGTAAGAATGGTTTTGCCACCCGGTGCCAGAACCGCACCACGCATGAAATCTGCCTGGCCGCCGATTCCGCTGAAAAAAAATCTGCCGAGAGATTCTGCCGTAGCCTGCCCGGTTAAATCTATTTCCAGTGCGGTATTAATTGCCACCATGTTTTTATTCATAGAAATTGTGATGGGACTGTTTGTATAGTCAATCTGCTTAAATTCTATACTCGGATTATCATCAAGGAATCGATATGTCGCCTTACTCCCCATGCAAAAGGAGGCTACAGTTTTTCCCCGGTCGACAGTTTTTTTAGAGTTATTGACCACGCCTTTTTTCATAAGCTCCACGATTCCATCACTGAGCAATTCCGTATGGACACCTAAATTATTTTTTGATTCAAGACTGTTAAGAATTGCATTCGGCAGGCTTCCGTAACCGACCTGAATAGTATTGCCATCTTCAATTATCCGTGAAGCAAACTGGCCAATTTTTTTAACAGCATCAGAAGGCGTATCGGGAGTTTTATATTCCAGTACGGGCTCGTCATAATGCACCACGAAATCAACATCTTTGATTTTTAGGAATGTATCCCCATGAGTTCTCGGCATTTTAGAATTGAGCTGGGCAATTACCAGAGAGGCATTTTCAACTGCAGTCTTGGTAATATCAACACTGATCCCGAGGCTCAGGTATCCGTGCTTATCGGGAAGTGAGGTTTGGATAATGGCGACGTCGACAGGCACCAGCTTGCGCCGGAATAATTCCGGAATTCCGGAAGCGAATATGGGAGTATAATCAGCAACTCCTTTGTTCACTATCTCCCTGGTATTTTCTACAATGAAGAAAGAATTATGCCTGAAGTTTTTCCTGAATTTATGATCGGCATATGGTGCAACACCTAGAGTCCAGACATGTAAAATTTCAGTGTCAAAGAAAGCTTTCGGGTTAGATTCTACGAACTTTATCAGAGCCTGAACCAGGTACTGGGGTTCGCCACAACCGGTACCGATGTAGATCCTGTCACCGGCGTGAATATGACTGAAAATAACTTCTTCCGTGTCAAATTTTTCAGGGTATTTTTCTTTTGATTTTTCCAAATGAGCTTTCCGTTGTTGAATGTTTTCCCGATTCATTATTTCTCATTCCCTTCATTGATTGCATGAATAATTGTTAACCAGGCAACCACTTTTATTCTATCACAAGCTAACCTTAATCATAAAACACAATTACCGATTCCGATGGCAAGCCAATAGAGGGGTTTTCAAAAATGCTGATGATCAAGTATACTGTTCCCATAGTAGATTTAGGCAAGGAGGAAAGTTTATGGATAATCGGGAGGCAGATTTCTCAGAGCAGCTTAAAAAGCGATACCGGCAGGATCTTTTTCCTCAGTTATTGGGGATCAAGCTCGAATCAGTGCGAGCCGGTTATGCAAGGGTAAGTATGGAGGTTACTCCCGATATGCAAAATTTTAACAGCGTTACTCACGGAGGGGCTATGTTTACCCTGGCAGATACCGCTTTCGGTCTTGCTTCAAACACCCGCGGAACAGCATTGGCCCTTCATATCAGTGTCAATTATGTGAAAGCGACCGTAAGCGGTGATTTCTTAACTGCGGTGGCAGAGGAGGAACATCTTACCCGTTCGACAGGAATTTACTGTATGACCGTTTTCCGTGGCAAAGAAACAGTAGCTTTGCTGAGGGGAACCGTATTTCGTAAAAGCTGATCAAATACATTTCATCATTGTTGAAAGGGGTGTGTTTTGCCAGTGATCATGGAATTGAATGGGAAAAAACCGCAGGTAGCGGCGGGTGCCTTTATCGCGCCGACTGCAGCGTTGATTGGTGATGTGGTGGTAGAGGAGGGAGCCAGTATCTGGTTTGGGGCAGTTCTGAGGGGGGATTTTGGGCGGATATTTGTAGGGAAAAATACCAGTATTCAGGACAATGTAGTTGTGCACACAATGGTTGATGGAGAGACGATAATCGGCGATGACGTCACTGTGGCTCACGGTTCAGTATTGCATAACTGCACGGTTCGCCATGGTGCAATCATCGGGTTGAACGCAGTGCTGCTGGATTTTTGTGAAATCGGTGAGAAAGCAATGGTTGCAGCAGGCAGTGTGGTAACTGCCAATATGAAGATACCTGCAAAACATCTGGCCGCAGGTGCCCCGGCGATAATAAAAAAAAAGATTGCCGGCGCATCCTTAATTTGGGTAGACTCCAGCGCTGCTCATTACAGGGAGATGGCTAATAGTTACCTGGAGCAGGGGATTGGGCGGGCTGACAGTTTGCTTTCTGATTGATAATAAGCTTTTTTCGGATATTTATTATAATTTTATTATTTAAAGAGAATATAACTTTTTCAAAATGGTTCAACCTTATTACATATGATATTATAAAACGTAGGTTAAATAGATATCTAAAATGGATAACCGACCAGAATCAATTGCATTTGGAGAGGTTTTTCAGCTGCTTTGACGAATTAACGATCGCAAAACGGCAAGTAAACCTTTTCAATATATATGAAAGGAAGTGTTTAAATATGGACAAACTGATGCTTGCAACAGATGGTTCAAAGCACTCAATGAAAACGATTGATCAGTCAATTAAACTGGCTTCTAAACTGGGAGCCGAGGTAACAATCCTGTATATTATTGAAGGTAATCCCCAGATCGGTTATGATCTGTTCGCCGCCTATAAAAAAACCGAAGCCGAGTTAGAGAATACTGCGAAAAAAGTTTTGGAGAAATCGGCACAGCCCTTTATAGACAAAGGGATCTCGGTTAAAACAAGACTTGAAAAGGGACACCCGGCAGATATTATATGTGAAATCGCTGAGAAAGAAAAATTTAATTACGTTATTCTTGGAAGCAGGGGCCTGGGCGGAATTAAAGAAATGCTGCTTGGGAGTGTCAGTAATGCCGTCGCCAATTGCATCAAAACAAACATAATAATTATTAAATAATTCTTTAAAGCTTTATCCTGGCTCTCAAAATTTCGGCGCAAAAGTACCAGTTTAGCTCCGCTCACAAAAATTATTACCAGGTCCAAATAATCTTCGATAGCTTCGATTCGGACCTGGTAATTTTAATATAATTAAGAAGCTGCCTCTTAAACAGAAACTTTCACAATCAGGGCTGCTCCGGTATCGCCGGCAGCACAACCGGAGAACATACCGTAACCCCCGCCTAAAAGAACAAGTTCTTCAATCATTTCAACAATACAGCGACCGACGGTCGGTCCTTGGGGATGGCCAAAGATTATCGGGCTTCCATAATTGTTGAAGCTCATCACGTCGATTCCCAATTCGTTGGCCATATAGATATCATTGGCGGCAAATGGATTATGGGTTTTTATGGTTTTAATATCTTTTATATCTAAACCGGCTTTTTCCAAAGCCATCCTGGCTGCAGGAACAGGGGCCATGGACATGTGTGCTTTCGGGGCCCGGCTGTAACCGTAGGAAATTACCTGGATCTCAATATTTTTGTCTGCGCTGTATTCCGAGGCTTTCTCTTTGCTGGTAACTATGATGCCGCAGTTACCATCTGCCGGGTGTGTTTGTGAGCCAAAAGTGTGCACTCCGTCGGGGATTACAGGTTTGAGCCTGGCCAACCCTTCTTTTGTGGTTGGAGTAATACCTTCATCAGTTTCAAGAGTCCCCATTTCTTTTCTGCTTATCTTGAACTCAACTGGGAACATGTAGCTCTTTTGGAATTCGCGGTCGTTTTTAACCCCATCCATATACTGCTCGTAACGTTTTAGGGCCACCTCGTCACACTGCTCACGGCTGATGTTGCCGGCCTTCTTTACCACATTCTCAGCCGTCTGAATCATTGCGACTCCTCCCCAGGGATCGCTGCCGAAATGATCCATAACCCAATCTTCAGAGATAACCTGTCCTCCGGGGCCGGCTGGATTGGGCCAAATCGTGTGTGGGCCGTTAGAGGTTCGGTCTGTCATCAGGCAAAAAGCATTTTCATAATTGCCGGCTTCAATACTTATGGCAGCCATATTAACGCAGGTGGTTGAAGTTGAGCATGCCTGAGATATATGAACTGCCGCTATCTTCTCAGCTCCCATCATGGCAGCTGCCCATGGTGATGCATAAAAGGTGCAGGGTTGCCCGATTGTCTTTCCAAACACCAGGTAATCAAAATCCCCTGGGTCGATTTTTTTCTCAGCAAGCCATCTTTTTGCCGTTGCTGCCCCCAATTCGATAGAATTTTCATTGGCCAGGCTGCCCTGCCATCTGGAAAAAGGTGAACTGAAATAACCACGGTACGGGATGAATGCTTTTGTGTACATCTTCTTGCCTCCTGTTATTATTTATAAGGGCTTGACAATATTTTTCGACATTACCCGAATTATTCCTGCCTGGCTTAAAAAGAACTGTTTTTGAATAGGCCGTTTTCATCAAGTAAGGGTATATATGCTTCATTTTAATTTATTTTAAAAGAATTATATAAAGTTAATTTTAATTATGCATAATTACTTATTATATTTAAATTTATAGTAATATTGTGCAATAAATATGAACGTTCTATCGAAATGATGAAAAAATACAAAAGTGGACTTGATTAGAAAAATAATTTGTGTTAAACTGAATTAATTTATTATTGCAATCTTTCCTGTTTTTCCAAAATATATTTGATTTAAAAATGTTAGTTTGAAGGGTATTTACTCAATTACTTAGGAGAAAGAAGGTGTTATAAAAAAATATTGATGGAAGCAAGGATAGGAAATGCAAGCTGTCTCAGGTAGTACTAAACTTACATTTGTAGAAGGAGGGTCAAGTAATGAAAACAAAGCTTTTATTGCTGTTGCTTATATTTGCGTTAGTTCTGGTGCCAGTAATTAGCGGTTGTGCACCGGCGGATGAGCCGGCACCGGATCCGGAACCGGATCCGAACGGAGAGCCGGATGAAGAGCCGGAAGAGGATGCCCAGAGTTTCACCCTGCAATTTGCCACTTTTTGGCCAGGTGTAGACTTTCAGGTAGAAGAAGGGCACAAGGGTTGGGCTAAAGAAATCTCAGACCGTGTAGCTGCTGAGACTCCGCACTCAGTTGAATTTGAATGGCATTACGCCGGTGCTCTCCTTGCGGCGACAGAAATTTATACCGGGGTGGCACAAGGGGCTGCAGACCTGGGGTCAACCTGTCCAATTTATACTGCAGGTGTATTCCCGGTATCGCAGGCGTTCGAGCTGCCTGGCTTTAACAATGACAATGCCCTGGTTGCCTCGGTGACTATACATGAGGCCTGGAAACAGTCCGAATTATTGCAGGAAGAATTCAAAGATGTAAAGATCATGCACTTTTGGGCAACCGGTCCCGGTGATTTTATGACCAACACCCGGATTGAAACTATGGAAGACCTCGCCGGGCTGGAACTAAGAGCTCTTGCCGGTTCAGGTTCTGCACTTGCTCTGATGGGTGGAGTACCTGTAGCTTTCCCCATGGGTCAATCTTATGAAAATATCGAAACCGGGGTTGTTGATGGTCTGATAGCCCCAACAGATACGTTACAAGGTTTCAGGCTTGCTGAGGTGACCCAGTATATTACGAAGACCCCATTCATCTACAATATCCTTTTTATGAAAGTGATGAATTGGGACACCTGGAATTCCTTACCACCTTCGGTACAGCAAATCTTTGACGAGGTAAATGAGAAGTACGTCATTGAGTATGGCAAATTAAGAACTGACTACACCCTGATCGGTGAGCAATTTGGGGTTGAGGAGTTCGGGATGGAAGTAATCGAGCTTGCCCCGGATGAGTATCAGCGCTGGGTTGAGACTTCCATGCCAGTTGTGGATCAGTGGATCGAAGCAACCGATGACTTGGGGTTGCCCGGCCAGGAAATTGTGGACATGGTCCGCGAATTTGACGCCCGATACTCGGCAGAGCACGGCAGCTACGGCAATTAAGTTCGCTGTTCAAAAATCAAATCGTTTGATTTTGCTTAAGATATAAGTCAAATTGGTGGAGGGGGCTTCCACCATCCCGGAGTATTTTTCCGGCGAGGTGGGCGCCCTCTCTGATGAAAACAGAAGACACGAATACGGCAATGACAGGGGGTCGGATTTACTTGGTAAAATTATTTGAACGATTTGTGCAGGGCCTGACCTGGCGTACAGCGCAGGTAGCCCAAATTGCCTTATTTATTTCAATGGCTATAATTATGACCAATATACTTATGCGGATTCCATGGCAGCCTTTACCCGGCACAGTGGAGATCGTGGAGATGACTGGAGCCGTGCTTTTAGCATTAGGTGTGGCTTATACAGCAATTATGAAAGGCCATATCATGGTCGGGGTGCTGGTAGAGCGTTTTTCAGCACGCGTTCAGGCCGCCATAGAAATATTTGTAAGCATTTTATCACTTATTTTTACCTATCTTCTTGCCCGCGAGATCTTAATTTTTGCTATCAGCAGTATGCAGAGGGGCTACACGACCGGACATCTTTATGTGCCCATAGCACCTGCGATCTTTGTTGTTGCTTTTGGATTTATTATGCTGGCACTCGTGTTAATCCTGGATCTGCTAAAGGCAGTAATGCTCATTACGAAAAGGAGTGAAAGCGGATGACCCCAATTCAAATTGGCCTGCTATCTATTGTAATAATATTCATCCTTCTCTTTTTACGAATGCCTGTGGCTTATGTAATGCTCGTTGTGGGGATGTCCGGTTTTGCAATTATTAGAACACCAGCGGCGATGTTCTCAATTTCTGCGCAGACTATATATAATACTTTTGCCTCTTATTCCCTTATTGTTGTACCCTTGTTTGTCTGGATGGGTTTTATAGCTTTCTATTCCGGTATAAGTTCGCGGATTTATGATGCCGCCTATAAGGTTATGGGCAGTATGAAAGCGGGCCTTGCCCTGGCTACTATTGGTGCCTGTACTGCATTTGGCGCCATCTGCGGCTCAACCACAGCAACCGCTGCAACAATGAGCGCTGTAGCCCTTCCGGAAATGAAAAAATATAATTACAACCGCTCACTATCAACAGCCACGGTTGCTTCGGCATCAATTCTGGGTGTTATGATCCCACCCAGCGTAATTTTTATTCTTTACGGAATTTCTGCCCAGCAATCGATCAGACAACTATTTTTGGCCGGAATTTTCCCCGGAATCTTATTAATGCTTCTCTTCATGCTGGCTGCTTACCTCCAGGCTTTACATAATCCAAAACTGGCTCCTCCGGGACCGCAGGTGCCGTGGGCTGAGAAGATAAGGGCGATGATGAGTGGAGGAGTTGAGGTTCTTATTATCTTTATTGCAGTAATGGGGGGGCTTTTTGCCGGAATATTTACCCCTTCTGAGGCCGGGGCGGTAGGTGCCTTTGCCACACTTGTCGTTGCCCTGGTCAGGCGCCAGCTGAAATGGCAGGGTTTTCTTGATTCTCTGAGAGACTCGGTGCGTGTATCGGCGATGATCATGTTTTTGGTTGCTGCAGCGGCAATCTATGGCCGTTTTTTGGCTGTGACAGGATTACCTGGAGGTCTTGCTCAATGGGCTGTAGCGCTACCTTTACCCCCTGTAGCCATTATGGCGATCATATTGTTCATTTATCTGATTCTCGGATTTTTTGTAGATGCCCTGGCGCTGATTTTACTGACGGTGCCAATTTTTTATCCGGTTGCAGTCGAGCTAGGTTTTGATCCGATCTGGTTTGGAGTTATAATTGTATTGGCTCTTGGGATGGGTTGTATAACACCACCGGTAGGGGCCAATGTTTATGTTGTAGCCGGTGTGGATCGGGAAACCCCGGTGATGGAAATTTTCCGGGGCGTGGGATGGTATTTATTAGCTATTATTCTTTGCACCGTTATCCTGATAATATTCCCGGAAATTGCAACTTTCTTACCCCGAATGGTATTTAATTGAGAATAGGAAATCTATAAAACAGAGTTGCTATAAGATTTATAATTAATAAAGCAAATTAAATTTAATTTATATGATTAAAAATATTCACAAGCCGGTTTAAATCCCGGCTTGTTTTTTTCTATCCGCCAAAAACCTAATGGCCAATTTTGTCGTTGTCGGCATTTTCAATTATAAATAAGCTATCTGCCCTGTTCCGGCTAAGTTTCATAGCCAGGGATATAGCCTGGGTTCTGTTTTTCACCTGTAGTTTCTGATAAATGTTGCGCAGGTGGGTCTTTACCGTGTCGACTGCCAGATTTGTGGCTGAGGAGATTTCTTTATTTGTTAAACCCTTAACCAGCTGCCTGAGGATTTCCTGCTCTCTTGGTGTGAGTTCTACCCGCTTTTCTTCTTTTTCCAGAGGCTTTATTTCGGTAAGTTTTTTACTCAGGCGGGTATAATCGTTTACTATCTGGCGAAAAACAGATTGATCGATAATGGTTTCTCCATTATGAACTCTTTTAATTGTATCGATCAGGTTTTGTCTGCTAACATGTTTGAGAATATAGCCGGATGCCCCGCTTTGAAGGGCCAGACGGATTGATTCCGTATCTTCAAAGATAGTTAAAAAAATTATTTTTATCTCCGGTTTTTGGGCCAGGATTTGCTTCGCTGTTTCTATACCGTTTACGCCTTCCATTTTAATATCCATGAGAATGACATCGGGTGCAACCTCATGCGCTTTAGCTATAGCTTCTTCACTGTTTCCGCAGCTGCCGGCGATGGAGATACCTTCACAGTTTTCAAGCATATTCGACAATCCTTCCCGGACCATGGGGTGATCATCAACAATGAGGATTTTAATAGTCAATTCAAGAACTCCTTCCCGAGCTTCCCGAGTGAAACTTAAATAGGAATACTTACATTTATCTTTGTTCCCTTGCCGGGGCCGCTGTGGATGTTGCAAACTCCTCCCAGCATGAGGGCTCTTTCCTGTATGCTGGCCAGACCCAGGCGATTCTGTAGTTGCGGTGTTTCGGCAAATACTGTATTGATTCCGGTACCATTGTCCTCAATTGACAGATTTACTTCTGCATCTTCTATATCCAGCCGGACCTTTACTTTTGTAGCATCGGCATGCTTGATTACATTGGTCAGCGCTTCCTGTAATATCCTGAATAATGTAACTTCAATATTTGAAGCCAGCCGCTGTTTTTCACCTTTAACTTCCAGTTCTATAGGAAGATCGTTCTTTTCAGAAATATTATAAACATGGGCTTCAACAGCAGGAATTAAGCCATAATTATCAAGAATAATCGGGCGAAGATCGTAAAGTATTCTTCTCACTTCTTGGATCTGTTCACTGAGGACATTTGTAACATCGGTGATCTCACTATGCCATTTCTGTGATTCCACCGCTTCAGTGGATGCGATTCTCTGCAGTCGGTACCAAATGGCTATAAGAGATTGTATAATACCGTCATGCAGATCGGCAGCCAGACGCTTGCGTTCGTCTTCCTGAGCAGTTGTCAGCTTATTTACCAGCTGGTGTAAAAGCTGTTCTTTTTGACCCAGGGTTTCAATTAGCCCGGCATTTTCCATTGCTACCGCAGCAGCCCGGGCGATTGCGAATATGATTTCGATCTCATCACTTTCAAAACCACCCGATTCCAGCAGGCGATCTGTCTGCATAATACCAATAGTTTTCCCTTTGCTTAAAATCGGAACCAGCAGGACCCAGCTGTAAGCGAAATCATCGATAATTTCCCGGGGTAGCTGCCTGGTTATATTTTGTGGGGTAATGATCACCGGCTGTTCTGTTTTAATTGCCCGCTTAATGCCCGGGAACAGCTTTGCGCCTTTCAATGCTTTAAACTTTTTTTTCAAGTCAGGATCGTAGCTCCCCACTGCGACAGCAGGAATAAGGGTCTGGTCTTCTTCGTTTAGCAGGTATATGCAGCTCCTTGCCGAAAACAGGTCTGCTGTTAACTGGGTAACAATATGCAGCACCTGCCTTATATCCAGTGTGGAGCTGATCGTGTTTACCAGCTCCAGCCAGACGGCAAGCTTTCTCAGATGGCGATCTTTTTGTCTCCGGAAAAGTGATTCCTGGATTATATCGGCCATATGCCTGCCCAGGGAAACGGCTTTTGCCAGCATATATTGTCCGCTCTGGTAGTCAGTATTGAATATACCGATTTCCATTGTTCCAACAGGATCGCCGGCTTTTAAAAGAACCGGTAAGGTGGTTGATATCACCGGAGAAAGTGACTCCAGCAATTTTTTATTTTGCCTGTTCTCTGCAATTGATAAGTAATCACTTAATTGGGAACAGCGATTTTCATAAGCTTCAACTTCAGAAGCTGTTCTCTCCCCATCCCTGGAAGCGTGCCAGCAGACCAGGTCTTTGCCGTCCCGAACCAGCATCAGGCTGGCCTGACAGAAATCAAAATAATCAACAGAGGTTTGCAGGATATTCTGAAGAGAAGTTCTTACTTCCTTTACAGCATTAAAGTTGGGGCTGACACGACAAATTAGGATTAACTCCGGTTTTAACTTCGGGGCAGATAAATGGTCCGGCAATTGTTTACCACCTTTTCCAGCAGTTTGCAGTTCCTCGGGAATCTGTTTGTTCAATTTTATCTTTTACCTGTGATAACGTCAACACAGGCGTTTCAAAGTATTCATCCGAAGGTGTTAGCTCTGATTTCACTCTTTTTAACCTTCATTCCATGCTTTTAAGGGATTTTTTTATTGACACTCTTTGATTAAGCTTAAAGTAAGGATCTATGTCTTTCAATTTTAAAACTGGCCAGGCGTAGCTTTCAGTCTGACCTCCTTTTACATTACCACAAATAACTTGGCTGTCGAAAGACGGGTGCGATGAACTAAATGGCTTTTTTGAAAACAGATGAAATAATGAGTTACCACTCATTTGAATGGCATAACCATATTGATGACCTCATCTTTGGGCCTGGTAGAAGAGAATTAGACCTACTGAGAGGTTTTTTATCCCATTATCCTGTCAAGTCGGTGCTTGACGTTGCCTGTGGAGACGGTGATATTGCGATCATGCTTGCCGGACTGGGGAAGAGGGTTACTGTTTTGGATCAAGATTATGCGCGGCTTAAAAGTATTCATTTAAAAAGTATTTTAGCAGGAGTTCAACTCGAAGCTATCTGTGGTGATATGCGCGATCTCTCCAGTGTTTATAAAAGCAGGTGTAATTTGATTACCAGCTTGCGGAATTCGCTGCCCAGGTTAATAAATGATACTGATATATGGGGGACACTGGCCCAGATGTACCTGGCGCTTGAATCTGAAGGTTTAATAGCAATTCAAATGTTTGATTATGATCGCCTTTATAAGGAAAATATTTATGATTTGAACCAGATTGATAGTTATTACAGTGAAATTGGAGTAAAAGTTTATTTTGAACATGGACGGGGAAAATCAGACGCTAAATTCATATTTGATATATCTGGTCAACATTTTCCGGAAAAGAAGATCGAGAAGATTATTTTTCCGGTAAGGCCGATTTTTCAAAATGAGCTGGATATGTGGCTTGCCGAACTTGGTTTTAAAAAGATTGAAAATTTCGGTAAACTAACCGATAATTATCACAAAGGGGATGCCTGGCAGAATTTTACGATAGCATTCCGGCCGGGCTCTTCAGATGATCATTAAAGGAGGGGTTGGCATGCGTTTGCAGGATAAGGTTGTCATTATTACCGGGGCCAGCAAAGGAATAGGTGAAGCGGTTTCGCTGGCATTGGCCCGTGAAGGTGCAAATCTGGTTTTGGTCAGCCGAAGCATAAAAGAAGACGATCAGGTTGTCCGGGAAGCAAAAAAAGCAGGAAGTCAGGTTATGGTTAAACAGGTTGATGTCGGAGAATATAACCAGGTGACCGGGATGGTTGAAGAAGCGATAGAAAAATTTGGCAAAATTGATGCACTTTTTAATAATGCCGGAATCAGCAAGCCGGCTATGCTTTGGAAAATGACACCCGAACAGTGGGAAGAGGTGCTCAGGATAAACCTTTCCGGCACTTTTTTCTGTATTCAGGCGGTATCGAAGCAGATGATTGAGCAGCAATCAGGTTCGATTATCAACGTAACATCCTCTGCAGGCCTGCTGGGAACGATAGGACAGATTAATTATACAGCGGCAAAGGGAGGGGTTTATGCGATGACCAAATCTGCTGCCAAGGAACTGGCCCGTTACCAAATCAGGGTCAACACGATCGCACCGATGGCAGAAACTGAAATGACACAGGTTATTGCCAGTGATCCCAAATTTAAAGCAAAATACCTGGAGCGAATACCACTGGGCCGCTTTGGTCTTCCTGAAGAAATAGCCCCGATTGTTGTTTTTTTAGTCTCAGATGAATCAAGTTATATTACTGGTCAGACAATTTGTATTGACGGTGGTTTGGTTATGCCTTAAGCTTATACCTAATTTTGTAAAGGAGGATGATTATGCCTAAAGATGTCGCGATTATCGGGGTGGGGCAAAGTGCTTTTGTCAGAGGTTACGAAGGCTCGATCAGGGAGCTTTCTTTTGAAGCTTACAGAGAAGCAATGCAGGATGCCGGAATTACTGCTGCAGAGGTGGATGCCTCTCTTGTTTGCTCTGCTCCGGAGTATGACAAGCAGCGCAGCCCTTCAGGTCTGATTGCAGAATACCTGGGGCTGAATCCGCAGCCCACTTTTGCCATTGAAAGTGTCTGCTCTTCCAGTACAACCGGAATCAGAACAGCATATGCTCTGATTAAAAGTGGGCTGCACGATGTTGTCGTGGTGATCGGTTTTCAAAAAATGTCGGAGATTACATCCGCAGACTCACAGGAACGAATGGGTCGCGGTGCCGATATTATGTGGGAATCTCCTTTTGGCACGACCATGCCGGCTTATTATGCAATGCATGCGCGTGCGCATTTTGATACTTATGGCAGTACGGAGAAAGATCTTGCCCTGATCAGAGTAAAGGCAGCGAAGTATGGGCAGCTGAATGAAAAAGCGGTTTATCGAAAGGATCTTGAACTGGATCAGGTTTTAAATTCGGATTATGTGACAACTCCATTAAAAAGATTTGACTGCTGTGCTAATGCCGACGGATCTTCCTGTATTGTTTTAGCTTCCGCAGAAAAAGCAAAAGAGATTTCTACAAGACCTGTATGGATTCTCGGACTTGGTTCGGCCACCGCTTCTTTAAGCATGACCGGCCGGGAAGCATATGACGGCCTGGAAAGCGTCCGTATGGCTGCCCGCCAGGCTTATGAAATGGCCTCACTTGAACCTTCTGATATAGATGTGGCCGAAGTACACGACTGCTTTACAATTGCTGAACTGATGGCTTATGAAAACCTCGGATTTGCCGAACCCGGAAGGGGTGTAGAACTAATTCGAGATGGGGAGACATATCTTGAGGGTAAAATTCCTGTAAATGTAGACGGTGGGCTTTTATCAAAGGGACATCCGATTGGTGCTACCGGAGGATCTCAGGTTAGGACTATTGTGCAGCAGCTGCGTGGTGAAGCCGGAGAGATCCAGGTGCCAGGGGCAGAAACAGGGCTTGTTCATAATGTTGGTGGAGTAGGGATATATGGAAATGTAATCATTCTGGGAAGCTGAAAGGAGTAATGTCCAGTTGCGGTCACCAGTGATTGATTTTCATATTCACCCTATCTTTTATGATCAATTTTATGTTGAAAGTGCTTTGAACTGGATAAAGGAAATGCACGCAGATAAAGATTGGGATCAATTTTACCGGGAATTTTCTGATCCGGATTACTTTCTGAGCTACCTGCAAGAAAACGGTGTAGATTGCGGAGTTATAATGGCTGACTTATGCCCGGCAGTAACCGGCATATGTACAAATGAATATGTGCTTGAATTCTGTAAAGACAGGGAACCTCTGATCCCCTTTGCCAGCATCAACCCTTATCTGACCGTACATACTGGAAGAGAATTGCAACGCCTGGCAGGAGAGGGTTTCCGTGGATTGAAACTCTATCCCACCTATCAGCATTATTTCCCCAATGAACGTTTTCTTTATCCCCTCTATGCAAAGGCAGAGGATCTACAAGTACCGCTGATGGTTCATACCGGTTCCTCTGTGTTTAAAGGAGCCAAACTAAAATATGGAGATCCGCTTTACCTGGATGAAGTGGCCGTTGATTTTCCAGATTTAAAAATTATCCTGGTCCATAGCGGCAGGGGATTCTGGTATGACAGCGCTTTTCTATTAACACGGTTACATGACAATATTTACATGGAACTGGCCGGATTACCTCCGCATAAACTGCTGGATTACTTCCCTGAAATAGACAGGTTATCAGAAAAAATCTTGTTTGGCTCCGATTGGCCCGGTATAACTGATTTGAAAGGCAACATCGATGCGATCAGGCAGTTGCCTCTCGCTGAAGAAACAAAGAATAACATTTTAGGTGTCAATGCGGCCAAGCTTCTGAATCTAACGATAGAAAACCTGTAAAAAAGCAAGAGAACGGCAGTGTTTATAAAAGAAGGAATATTTTTTTCTTTGTGGAATTGGAAAAATTGAAACTTTTACAGGGGAGGTGTTGGATCGGTAAATAATAAAGAATTTGTTTAGTATTTAAGCACTTTTATTTTACCGGTGAAATGGCAGGTTGGTAGAATGGTAGCATGGATGCCTCTAAGCTTTTTGTTGATCACCGCATGGTAATAAGGCAGCACGGTTGCTTATTGTTTAAACTGTGATTGGCCGGGCATGGCTGTTTGGTCGAAATGCCTGCCTGAATAATTGTGAGCCCAGGCCCATGCAGTGTAAAAATAATGTGGAGGTGTCAACACAATGGGTACTTTTAATCCCTTGAATATACTTGTTGCCTTGCAGCCCGGGCTGGGAAGCCCGGTTGAATACGAAGATTTAATCAAAGCACGATTTCCTGACAAAGTATCTAAAGGTGAGATCAGGGTTCGACTGATCCAGGATGGTTCTGCCGCAGCTATCCCCGATGAATATCTCGATACGCATATTGTTGGTGCCGGGGTTGTTGTAGAGAGAGTCCCGGAGATGGATAACCTGCAATGGGTGATGACTTTCAGTGCAGGTATTGATCACTGGGAAAAATGGGGCAAACTTCCTTCTCATGTTCCTTTGACTCATCTTCCGGGTGGTTCAGGCATTCCTATTTCAGAATTTGTGATCGGCTTGATGCTGAACCTTTCGAAAAAATTTAACCTGCTTTGGGATCAGCAAAAAGAAAGAAAATTTATTCGTGTCCGTGGGGAGGAGCTTTATGGAAAAACAATTGGCATAGTCGGTCTTGGCGGTATCGGTCGACAGATTGCCAAGCGGGCCAAAGCTTTTGATATGCGTGTAATTGGCTCTGATATCCAGGTTACGGAGATTCCCCATGTAGACGAGGTTTTCTTGAGTGATCAGGTGGATGAAGTAATCCGCCAGAGTGATTTTCTGGTACTTGCCTGCCCGGAGACCAGTGAAACCCGGGGAATGATGGATGAAAGAAGTTTCAAGTTAATGAAAAAAACAGCGTACCTGATAAACTGTGCCCGCGGTTCTCTGATCGTAAAAGAAGATTTCATCAAAGCGTTGAACGAAGGTTGGATTGCCGGGGCAGCTAATGACACCCATTGGATCAAAAAACCGCTTCCCTCATACCTTCCTGAAGATGATGAACTTTGGGCATGTAAGAACATACTGATCACACCTCATATTTCCAGCTGGTCTGATCTGTACGCCCCCAGGTTCGGCGGCCTTTTTGTAAATAATATCGAACGCTTTCTTGATGGAAAACCTCTGACCCATGTTGCGCCCGGATTTGAGGGTGATCCGCAGTGGTTGAAAAATATATAAATTAAAAGGAGATTTCTTTTGGATCTAACCAAACTAATAGAACCTTTCGAAAATGCGCTTATTGATCCGACAGAAGAGATCAGACAGTGGAAGAGAGAAAAAGGGAGTAAGGCAGTCGGTTTTTTAATGGCCGATGTTCCCGAGGAGTTAATTCATGCCGCAGGATTTCTACCTTATGGAATCACCGGCGGAAATGCCGAGATGGAGCTGGCTGAAACACACCTGCAGCCCTGGGTCTGCTCTTACGTTCGTAATTCTCTCTCTCTTGCCCTTAGCGGAAAACTTGATTTCTTAGATGGTTTGATTATCCCGCATACCTGTGATACAACGCGTATGCTGCTTGATTTATGGAAGCATGTCCGGCCCTTTCCCTACATGGAAGATTATCGCCTGCCGCGGCAGGTTGATCGCCCCAGCGCCGGAAATTATCTTATTAAAGAGTTGGAAAGAGTTAAATGTGGATTAGAGCAGTATGCAGGTGAATCAATCGGTCCGGACACCCTTAAAAAGAGTATAATTCTCTATAATCAAAACCGGGAACTTTTACGCAGGGTTTTCGATATCCATGCCCAGGATCCAGCTATAATCAGCAGCCGTGAAATATATAAACTGATTAATGGTGCCATGGTTATGCCCAGGGAAAGGGTCAATAAGCTATTGAACCAGATAGTCGATATATTGGATGAATCAAACATTTGCGAAGCTAACGGCAACTATTTGCGTCTATTATTATCAGGCACGTTGTTGGAACCCTTCGAAATACTGGATTTAATTGACAGTTGCGGGGGCGCTGTAATCGGAGACGATTTTCAAAATGGTTATCGATATATCGAAACTGATGTCCTGGTCAGGGATGATATAATGGGGGCCTTTGCCGAGCGGCAGCTGAATCGCATTCCGTCTGCAGCATTTGATATAAAGGAGAGGCCTAGAAGGGAATTTTTGGCAGAGCTTGCTAAAGAGAAACATGCCAACGGTGTAATTTTTTTGCACCAGAGTTTTTGTGAGCCTGAAAACTTTGATTACTATGACAACTTACAGGCCATGAAAAACGCCGGTATCCCGGCCATACGGCTCGAAACTCAATTTGGTCGATCCTCCCTGGGACAAATGCGCACCAGGATTCAGGCCTTCATGGAGATGCTCGGGGGTGCAAGCCAATGACCTCCGGAGTAGCTTTTAAAACTGCTGCACTGATGAAAGAAGTTATGGCCCGCTATAACGAAGCCGGGAAAGATGCCAAGAACAGAGGCATTCCAGTGGCCTGGGTAACTGCAGTATTTCCAGTCGAGATTATCTATGCTGCCGGTCTATTTCCTTATTATCCGGAAAACTTTGGTGCTGTGGCCGCTGCCAGGAAAGTTGCCGATAAGTTATCTTCAGCCGCTGAAGCGAGGGGATATGCCCGGGACCTCTGCGGCTATGCCCGTTGCGGTATTGGTGATGCCTATGCTACTGAGCACCCGATCGGAGAAATATTAAAACCGGACCTAATATTCTGCTGTAACACCCAGTGCGGTAGCCTGCCGAAATGGTTCGAGGTGGCCGGACGATTTTATAATGTTCCTTATTTCTTACTGGATTCCCCGCGGGTGGGAATTGAAACAGACCAACTCTGTAAGGGTTATTACGTGGAACAGCTTTATGAAATGATTGCTTTCATCGAGAAGTTTACCGGGAATCCTTTTGATTTTGACCGATTAACCGAGGTGCTCACGCTTTCCAACGAAGCCTGCCGCCTGTGGAATGAAATTTTAGGTACTGCTGCCCTGAAGCCTGCTCCCTTTGGATTTTTTGATGCCAGTTTTCATATGGCCCCTATTGTCACCATGCGCGGAACACAGGAAGCAGTTAATTATTACCGTGCTTTAAAAGAGGAAATTGATAAACGGATCGAAAAGGGTATAACAGCCATTCCTGATGAACGTTACAAGATATATTTTGACCATATACCCTGCTGGCCTAAATTACGCTGGTTTTCAGAACTTTTTGCTTCACGTGGAGCCCTGGTCGCTGTTTCGCAATATACTCATTCCTGGGCATATTCATTTGACCTTGAATGTCCCATGGAAAGCCTGGCTGAAAGTTATACTCATGAATTTGTTAACCGCTGTTTTGACTACCGGGTACAGAGAAAGATTGATTTTATGGAAAAATACGGGGTTGATGGGTTTGTATTATTTTCCAACCGAAGCTGTAAACCCAATGCTATCGGGCTTTATTCCAAAAGCAAATTGATCAGAGAAAAAACGGGGCTTCCCGGGGTGGTATTTGAAGCCGACATGTCAGACCTGCGTTTTTTTTCCGAAGCACAGGTGTTGGCTAAACTGGAATCATTTTTTGAGCAGTTAAAATAATATTGCATACACGAGGAGGATTAACTTTGAAAAAACTAATGACAGGAAACGAAGCTTTTGCCTATGGGGCATATATTAACGGGGTTCGGGTCGGAGCGGCTTATCCGGGCACTCCCAGTTCGGAAATCATGGATAACTTTTCTAAATATCCGGGAGTTTTCGCCGAATGGTCTCCCAATGAAAAGGTGTCCTTGGACGTGGCTATCGGGGCAGCATATTCAGGTACTAGGGCCATGTGTGCAATGAAACATGTCGGTTTGAATGTTGCGGCCGACTCGTTTTTTTATGCCGTTTACACAGGAATAAAGGCCGGACTGGTAATTGTTTGTGCTGATGATCCCGATATGCACAGCTCACAGAACGAGCAGGATAACCGGAATTATGCAAAATTTGCTAAATGTGCTATGCTGGAGCCCTCTGACAGCGAGGAAGCAAAGGAATTTACAGGTATTGCTTTGGATATGAGTGAACAATTTGAAGCACCGGTTTTAGTCCGCAGCGTAACCAGGCTTTCTCATTCTTCTTCACCGGTGGAGGTAACTGAAACAAGTCCTCCACCTCCTCCGGAGGAACCACCCTTCTATGAGCGTGATGCGCAGAGATATGTAATGGTTCCCTCAAACGCCCGCCGCCGTCACCCGGTGGTTGAGGAACGTTTGAAAAAAATGGCTGAATTTGCCGAAACTATGCCGATTAATTATATCGAACCGGGAGATAAGAGCCTTGGTATTGTCAGTGCCGGGGTAAATTACCAGTACGCTAAAGAGGTCTTTCCAAATGCTACTTTTTTAAAGCTTGGCATGGTTTATCCTCTGCCGGAAAAACTAATCCGCGAGTTTGCTTCACAGGTGGAGACAGTTATAGTAGTGGAAGAACTTGATCCGTTCCTGGAAGAGCAGCTGAAGCTGATGAGTATCGAGGTCAGGGGCAAAGATATATTTCCCATGATTGGTGAGTTTAGCCCATCCCTGGTCAGGCGATGCGCTGTAGATGCCGGTCTGATCGAAAGTCCGGAAATACCAACGGAAATTAATACAAACCTGGAGCGGCCGATCCGGCCTCCAATGCTTTGCCCCGGTTGTGGTCACCGTTCCCTTTTCCACGTCCTAAGAGAAGCCGGAGTTTTGATCACAGGCGATATCGGCTGCTATACACTGGGTTGGGCCCCTCCGCTAAGTGGTATGCATACTACGGGGTGTATGGGTGCAAGTATCGGTGTTGCCCATGGTATCGATAAGGGCGGTGTGAAAGATGATGTAGTTGCCGTCCTGGGGGATTCCACTTTTCTACACTCCGGTATCCACCCGCTTATTGATGTTTTATATAACCGGGGCAATACAACTACCATTATTTCTGATAACAGTGCAACAGCTATGACCGGTTTTCAGGAACACCCGGGAACCGGTAAAACACTGCAAAATAAAACGACAAAGCATGTAGATGCTGAGAAACTGGTCCGGGGTATCGGCTTTGAGAAAGTCGATATCTGTGATCCCTATGAAATTGACCGAATGGCAGAAATACTGCAGGATCATTTGAAGAGCGGAGAACCTTCTGTAATAATCGCCCGTCACCCTTGTGTGCTGAATGCGAAAGAAAAAAAGGAACCGCCTGTAGTCGATCCGGAGATTTGTATTAACTGTGGAATCTGCCTGGATATCGGCTGCTCCCCTCTGGTTCAGGAAGCTGAACATATACGTATTGATACCATGTTATGCAATGGTTGCGGTCTTTGTGTTAAGGTTTGTCCCCAGGAGGCCATTATCGAGCAGTAAGCCAATGCAAACTTTAATTAAAAATCCGAGAAGGAGGCATCGATATGAATAATATTGACTTTTTAATGGCCGGGGTCGGAGGCCAGGGTACAATACTGGCCAGCAATATTCTGGCACAAGTAGGCCTGAATTTAGGCTATGATGTTAAGAAAGCTGAAGTGCATGGAATGGCACAGCGGGGGGGACAGGTCGACAGCCATGTGCGCTGGGGTGAAAAAGTGCATTCCCCGCTGGTGGAAGAAAACAACGTTGATTACATTATTGGTTTTGAAATGTTGGAGGCATCCCGCTTTCCGCACTTTTTAAAGCAGGGTGGTACGGCTCTAGTTAATGACTATCGCATCAACCCGCCTGTGGTAAATCTTGGTACTGCCACATATCCGTCAAAAGAGGAAATTGAAGCTCTCCTGCTCAGCAGGGCTGGAAAAGTATATTGGATAGAAGGCACGGACATCGCCAGGGATTTGGGAAATCCCGCCATGGTCGGCGTGGTGCTGCTTGGCGCTCTATCAAATCTCGTCGGAGGTGATCAGGAAATTTGGCTTAAAGTTATCGGGCAAATGGTTCCGCCCAGGTTTGTAGAACTTAATAAAGAAGCTTTTTTAGCGGGTCGAAAAGCTACCATTTAAAGAATATAAAGTCATTTTATTAAGGAGGGAAAACGATGAATTTTGCTTCCTACGGCATTATTAATGCGAAAAAGTATCCGGATAAGGAATTTTTAGTTGAGTGCACTCCTTCAATCAAGAAAAGGAGGGTGCTTACATGGAAAAAGTTTAATGAAGAAACCAACCGCGTGGCTAATTATTTACAACAGCAGCTTGGAGTTAAAAAAGGTGATTTCGTAATGCATCTTCTGATGAACAGCCTTGAATGGATTGTTACCTACCATGCTATTCTTAGGGTTGGAGCGGTTGCGGTTCCCCTTAATTTCCGTTTTGCATCCACAGATATTAAGTATGCCGCTGATGCCAGCAGTCCGAAAGTTTTTATCCTGGGAGAAGGGTTTTTAGAGAAAGTCGAGCCGATCCGCAAGGAAATGGAAACCGTTACCTCCTACATCTGTATCGGCGACAATGTTCCTGCGGAAATGATTCCATACTCGGAAGTTTTAAGCAATTCCAGTTTGGAAGATGTTCTCGTTGAGGTAGATGACGCTGATCCGGCGGAATTGATGTTTACTTCTGGAACGACCGGTCCGCCCAAACCCGTTTGCCAGGCTCATCAAACCCTTTATCAGATCGGTATCGGTAATGCTCTGACTTATGCTGAAGGCCATGAGACAGTTTACCTGGCTGCACACCCCCTTTATCACAGCGGAAGCTTATTTTTATCTTTCCCCAGCTACCTGGCCGGGGGAAAAATCGTGCTGCTCCTGGAAATTGACGACCCCAAATATCTTCTCGAAACAATTGCAGATGAAAAAATTAACAACGGTTGGGTAACGGTTCCGACCATGTCCGATTCGATTAATGCAATCAAAAAAGGGATCATTGAAGTTGACCAGTATGATTTTTCTCACGTAACCGGGAATATCGTTATCGGTGCCCAACCGGTGCCTTCCACATTGTTCAAAGATATGAAGAAGCTGCTGCCTTTCAGGACCGGGAATATTTACGGGATCACAGAAGGCGGCGGCGGAGGGACGCTTAATCTTTATGATGATGAAGTATTAAACCGGCCGGGTTCTATTGGTACTCCGACTTTTAACGTGGCAGCCCGGGTTGTAGATGATAATGGGAACGATGTTCCGGTTGGAGAGGTCGGCGAACTGCTGTTGAAAGGACCTCGCAACATGAAGGAATATTTTAAGAATCCCGAAATGACCGCCAGGGCGATCCGCGATGGTTGGCTTTATACAGGGGACCTGGTACGCCAGGATGAAGATGGCTTTATTTATATCGCCGATCGCAAAAAAGACCTGATTATCAGGGGAGGCGAAAACATTTTCCCGGTCGAAATTGAAGATGTTTTGCGCCGAAACCCGAAAATCGCCGATGTGGCGGTGATTGGTCACCCACACGAGCGTTATGTGGAGATCGCGATGGCTGTTGTACAGCTCTACCCGGAAGAAACAATGAATGAACAGGAAGTGGTTGATTTCTGCAAAGAAGAAGGGTTGGCCAGGTATAAATGGCCGGAAAAAGTTGTTTTTGCTCCAGTCATGCGTAATGTAACCGGTAAGATAGACAAACCCCGCCTAAGGATAGAGTATATAAGCGGCGAGTAACCAAAAAAATCATGTGGGGAGCTGGGCGCTTCCCACACAAATTTTTTATATAACCTGTCTGCATTTCAAATTCAAAATACAATAAAAGTGAAAGATAAAGTTGAGGTGCCCTGATGGCGCGGATCGCAGACGGATGGAAAGTGGCGCTTGCCGGAACAGGTGTTAATTTTTTTATGAGTATCCCTTATGCCTGGAGCATCATTGCCAGCGGTCTTAACCAGCAGCTGGGCTGGAGTCCGGTCCAGGCAGCTTTTCCATACACGGTTTTTCTGATCAGTTATTCTTTATTTATGGCCCCGGTTGGCAGGTGGCAGGACAGGGTAGGCCCACGCCGCGTTGTAACCATTGGCGGTTTCGTTTTAGGTGGCTCATCGCTTTTAAGCGCACTTTTTCTTTGCCCGGTAGGATTGGCGATCCTGTGGGGTGGGGTTTACGGTTTTGGAGCAGCATGCTGTTATGCTTCTGCAACCCCGGCAGCTATGAAATGGTTTGCGCCGGAAAAAAAAGGACTTGTTGCAGGGGTGGTAGTAACCGGTTCAGGTATTTCCGCATTTCTAATGGCTCCACTGGTTTATTATCTGGCTGGTTTTGGTATGAGGATTACCTTCCTTATTCTCGGCCTTTTGCTGTTAGTTGGCATAACCTCTCTGTCTCGTTTTATCAATAACCCTCCCGATTATTTTGCCCGGTCAAAATATTTAACCTTATCAGGACCTTGGTACAGAATGTTTTTGGTTCCTCAGATTATTATGCTCTGGCTTATGTTCTGGGTTACAACCGGGATAGGGGTTACCTTTGTTACCCATCTTGATACTATGGCCCGGGTTCAGGCATCCTTTGGACTGGGGTATGTCCTGGTGGCATTATTTGCTTTTTTTAATGCAGTTGGAAGAATAACCGCAGGGCTTGTAACTGATCGGATCGGGCCCAAAAGAGCAATGACGCTGGACTTCAGCATTACTCTGCTGGCTCTTATTATGCTTTTACAGGTTTCTTCTCCATTCTCACTGGGATTCATTGTTTCGATTCTGGGATTGGCATATGGTGGGCTATATACTCTTTTTCCGGCAGCCATTGCCGTATATTTCGGGGAAAAAGATCTGGGTTTGATTTACGGTTTAATTTTTACGGCACTGGGGGCAGGTGGCATGTTTCCCCTGATCACGGGTTACCTTTTTGACCGACAGGGTGACTTTTTTGGCGCTTATATCGTTTTGGTTATCGCCTCCGCGGCAGTATTGCTTTTATCTTTCTTCCTGAAAAAACCGATTGAAGAAAAGGCAATCCTAAATTAAACCCCCTGGCTGCTGAAGCTGTAAGTCGAATTTAACATATATTAAATATTTGTAATTCTAAGACCCGTATTTATCCCGCAGGACACGATGCAGAATTTTACCAGTTGCAGTAAGCGGCATTTCTTCGTCCCCGATAAAATCTATAGATTTTGGCCGTTTGTAACCGGCAATTTTATCCTTACAGTATGTGATAATTTCGATGGCAAGCTCTTCAGATGGTATATATCCCTTGTATAAAACAATTATGGCTTTGACGGCTTCGCCCCATTTTTCATCGGGGACCCCTATTACCGCAACATTCTTTACAGAAGGATGAGTGGCTACAGCATTTTCAACTTCAGAAGGGTAAACATTTTCTCCGCCCGTGATAATCATGTTCTGCTTTCGATCGACCAGGTAATAGTAACCCTCTTCGTCTCTCATGGCCATATCCCCGGCAGAGCACCACCTGCCGTGAAAAGCTGCAGCAGTTTTCTCAGGGTCTTTCCAGTATTCTTTAAATACAATTGGAGAACAACTGTAAAGTTCTCCTACTGTACCTTCAGGTACCTCTTCTTTATTTTCATCCAGTAGTTTGATTCGGTTACTGCCGAAGATTTCCCGCCCAATAGATCCGAGCTTGGCAAACTGTTCTTCCGGGCGCAGGTAGGTAACCAGGCCGGCTTCTGTAGAACCGTAAGCTTCCCAGAGTTCCGCCGATTTAAAATAATCCATAATTGAAAGCTTCAATTCTTTTCTGGCCGGTGCGGAAGAAATTAACAACTGCCTGATACAGCTTACATCATATTTATGCTTTACTTCTTCCGGTAATCCGAGAATCATAATATAATGCGTCGGGACCAGCGAAGTGTATGTGATTTTATATTCGGAAATTGTTTTCAACAAATCTTCGGGATCGAAGGTAACCATACTGTAGACCATAACCGGTGCCGCCAGAAGAGTATACGCAAATGAGTAGTAGATCGAGTTTACATGACACATGGGCATTACCAGTAATATTTTATCATCAGGCCTGACTCCCATATTGATGTTGCTGAGCAGGTATTGGGCGCAATAACTTTCATGAGTCCTGACTGCACCTTTTGGTTTCCCGGTGGTTCCGGAAGTATACATAATCGTCCATGTATCCGCTGAGTCAACCATTACGTCGGGTTCCCCGGCCGGGCTGTTTTCAATAAATTTTTCATAATCGATAAACCCTTCCGGATCTTCGCCATTCCCGATGGAAATAAAATTAGCAGGAGAAATGGTCTTTAAATTATCTCGTATGCTGTTGACTCCTTCAATAAAAGGACTTTCCACTATGAAAGCCTTACACTCTGCATGATTGACTATGTATTCATATTCCAGCGGTGTCAGTCGGAACATTATTGGTACAACCACCTGGCCTCCCTTGGCACAGGCCGCGTAGATCTCCATCCATTCGACCCTGTTATAAGCAATGACAGCAACCCGATCCCCGTATCCGACTCCCATATTTTCCAACCCGTTGGCAATCCGGCATGACCTGTCATTCCATTCTTTGAAAGAAAAACTTTTATTTTTATCCTGGCAGCCCAATCGTTCGGGATACTTTAAAGCATTAGTCCTAAGGGCGGTCCCCACGTGCATCCAATTACTTAAAGTCATATTTGTTCCAACTCCCGAATTAGATTTTATCTTTAAACTTTTTAAATATCACTATCGCCATAATTTTTATTCTTCACTTTTAAATTATTCCCTTCCGAATAATCGTTTTAAAACAAGAGGTAACCCGTTTATCACTCTTATGATGCAAAAATCCCTCTTTTAGGTGATAGCCAAATTTAATCATATTTTATAATATTAAGTCAATGGCGAACAATTTTTATCTTCTGTATGAAAAATTCTTAAAAAAATTAAGGAGGGAATATCCAGGTGGTTATTTCTAAAATTGGCATACTGGGCGCCGGTGCAATGGGTGGGGGTATAGCCCAGGTAGCGGCCCAGTCCGGGTTTGAAGTTGTTCTATGCGATGTAGAGATGTCTTTCGTTGATCGGGCTCTTACAAAAATGACGGCATTTTTGGATAAAAGCATTGAAAAAGGCCGATTAACCGAGGAACAGAAGGCTGAAAGTTTATCTCGGATAACTCGTACGATCTCTATTTCTGATTTTAATTCCGTCGATCTGGTGATTGAAGCAATTATTGAAGATCTCGAGCAAAAAAAGAAAGCGTTGAGTGAACTTGAGCAGGTATGTAAACCGGGAGCGCTCCTGGCTTCAAATACTTCTTCAATGTCGATTACTGTGCTGGCCGGCGCCACAAAGAGGCCGGAACTTTTTGCCGGTATGCATTTCTTTAACCCGCCGGCACTGATGAAGCTCGTTGAAATCATCAGGGGCTATTACACCAGTGATGAAACAATTGCCGCGCTTGAAACTGTAGCAAAGAAAATGGGTAAGATTACTGTGGAAGTGAAGAAGGATTCCCCGGGATTTATTGTAAACCGAATTTTGATTGCCCAGTTTGCTGAAGCGATCCGCCTCCTGGAGGAAGGTGTGGCTTCACCGGAAGATATCGATACGGCAATAAAGACAGGGCTTAATTACCCCATGGGTCCATTTGAGCTTCAGGATTTTACCGGGGTTGATATTGCTTATTTCGTAATGAACTACTTTTATGATGAATTCAAGGAAACACGCTGGAATCCGCCGCAGGCAATCAAAGCATTGATCAGAGCGGGCAGGCTTGGTAAAAAAACCGGTGCCGGCTGGTATGATCATTAGATTCAGGTTTTATTACCCGCTATGAATATGTTTTGCCCTGAAGGAGGAAGATGAATATAATGGCTTTTTTTGAGCAAAAATGGGAAACCATGCCTCAGGATGAATTGCAGGAAATACAGTTGGATAAGTTTAAAAAGCAAGCCCGGCTTGTTTATGGAAACCAGTTTATTAAAGAACGCTTTGATCAAGCCGGGTTACATCCCGGCGAAGTCAAGGATTGGGAGGATATCAGGAAGGTGCCTTTTATGACCAAGGACGACCTGCGTGAGAATTATCCTACCGGTCTTGTTTCCGGGGACTGGAACGATGTTTACCGTGTGCATATGACCTCTGGAACTACAGGGGTGCCAACCCCAATGGTTTATAGCAAGAATGATCTCCATGTCTGGGCCAGGTGCATGGCACGAAACTTTGTTGGGGGTGGATTGCGCAAAGAAGATGTTGTCCAACAGGCACACGGGCTGGGGCTTTTCACCGGTGGATTTGGTTTTCATTACGGGCTTGAACTGGTCGGAGCTAAAGTTATCCCTACCGGAGCAGGTGGTACCGAGAGACAGCTGCGGTTAATGCAGGAATGGGGGACAACTGTATTTACCGGAACTCCTTCTTATGCAGCTTATATGGCCGAATTTGCCTTGGAACACGGGATCGATCCGGTGAAAGATTTGAAACTACGGCTCGGTTTTCATGGTGGAGAACCTTGTTCTGACGAGCTTATGGATAGAATTAATTCTCGTCTCGGCTACAAAGCTCATGGTGGAGGAATGAGGCGCTGCTATGGATTGACCGAAATGGGTGGGCCGATTGCCATGGATTGTGAAAACGGAAGCGGAATACATATCTGGGCCGATCATTACCTGGCGGAAGTGCTTGATCCGGAAACACATGAAAATGTGGAAAAGGGGCGGCCGGGAGAACTGGTTATCAGCAATCTTAGTTTCGAGGTGATGCCCTTACTGCGTTACCGTACCGGCGATAATGTCGTGATCAGCACCGATACCTGTGAATGCGGCCGAACCCATCCGCGAATTGTTCAATTTGTCGGGCGGTTGGATGACATGATTTTAGTCAGCGGAACAAATGTATATCCAAGTCAGGTTGAACATATTTTATTGAATCATAGCGAACTTAGTGAAAACTGGCAGCTTGTAGTGGGCGATAAAAAGGGGTTACACACACTGAAAATTGAAATTGAACCTGTAGCCGGAGTTCATATCGATGAGCAATTCTTAGCATCAGTGGAAAAAGAGCTTCACCAGTGCCTTGCCATAAAGTGCCCGATTGTGATTCAACCCCTGGGCAGCCTGCCCAGGTTTGAAGGAAAAGCAGTTCGGGTTATAGATCAGCGTACTTAACCGAAGGTGTTAGCCCTGTTTTCACTCTTTTTTAATCTCGAATCCATGCTTTTAAGGGATATTTTTATTGGTTTGCATTGGGTAAGCTTAAAGTAAATGTCGATAGAGCCCGAAAAATTCTATAATACCCGCAGTTTTATTGAAAAAGGTTTTTTTCTTTGTATGAAGAAATATTTAAGCACTTTGTTTGCAATCAATCCATGATATTTTCAAAAATGATCTGTTCCGGGGAGGGTGATAGAATGGGTTTTGAAAAGTTTGGAAGGGTTAGCTTTACTTCGCAGACTAAGGCGGGGCCTTTTGTTGATTACCTGGAAAAAGAGGGACTTTACGCCACTAAATGCCGTGTTTGTGAGCGCACTTTTTTTCCTCCCAGGGCAGATTGTGCCTCCTGCATGAGTAGTGATATGGCCTGGCTTAAAGTTCAAGGTAACGGTAAACTGCTCAGCTTTACCAGGGCCTGTTTTGGCCCGACCGGATTCGAAGAAGATGTTCCTTATGTGCTCGCGGTAGCCGATTTCAATAAGTTAAAAGTATTTGGAAGGTTCAACGAAGATTTCCCTGAAGATCAACTGAGTATTGGTATGGAGGTTAAAGTACAAACCATTTCCCTGCCAGATGGCCAGATAAGTTATGAATTTAAACCGGCGCAATAATTTTAGTTGATTTCCGACCTAACTTAAATGTAAAGGTAAGCGCCGGAACCAAGGGGGGTGTGGAACAACGAGCGAGTTGTAACCGGGATATAAGCCCGGGAAATGCAGGTTCAGTTTATAAAAGATTATAAAATTTAAGTCTATTTTTCTATTCTGGAAGGAGGATTAGTATGGATTTAAATAAGTGGCCCCGACAGGAAGGCCCGGTTGACCACATGCTTTATGGTGAAGAACATTTTGGTACAGAGCCTCCCTGTGTATTGTACGAAAAAAAGCCTGTGCTGGATCCTGAAGGTAAAGAAGTGGAAGGGCTTAACTCAGCCTGGGTAATTTTAAATAACCCCAGTCAGTATAATTCTTATACCACAGAAATGGTTAAAGGAGTTATCGCCGGGATGCACAAGGCAGCCATGGATCGTTCCGTGGTTGCAGTAGTATTTACTGCTGTTGGTGACAAAGCTTTTTGTACCGGCGGGAATACCAAGGAATACGCTGAATACTACAGTGGAAACCCCACCGAATACGGTTATTACATGGATCTTTTTAACGGGATGGTCGATTCAATCCTGATGTGTAAAAAACCGGTAATCTGCCGTGTAAACGGAATGAGGGTTGCAGGCGGACAGGAGATCGGTATGGCCTGCGACCTTACCATTGCATCAGACCTGGCAATTTTCGGCCAGGCCGGGCCCAAGCATGGTTCTGCACCTGTTGGCGGCTCCACCGATTTTCTTCCCCTTTACCTGTCTATGGAGCAGGCCATGTGGAGCTGTATCTCCTGCGAAATGTGGAGTGCCTATAAGATGCAACGCGAAGGCCTTATTTCAAAGGCAGTACCTGTTCTCAAGGTTGATGGGAAGATTGTCCGCAACCCTCTGATTATTACCGATAAGTATGTTGATAACGGAGAAATAGTTTATGGCGAATCGGTCAGAGGTGAAGCGGCTGCCAAGGCTAAAGAATTGCTAAAGTCCTCTGAAACTGACTTCTCTTTGCTCGACAACGAAATTGACAAGGTCCTCTGGACCCTGACCAACCTGTTCCCCAACTGCCTGATGATGTCTATCGACGGGATTCGTCAGAAGAAGAAGTTTTTCTGGGATCAGGCTAAGCTGCCCAGCCGTCACTGGCTCTCTGCCAACATGCAGACGGAAGCCTACCTGGGCTTTAACGCTTTTAATACCAAGAGACTTAGAGGAAAAGATACTATTGACTTTATCAAGTACCGCCAACTTCTTGCCGAAGCCAGTCCTTTCGACCAGGAACTGATCGATGCTGTTATGGGTGAGCGGCTTGAATAAACAGTGATTTCAGGATCAGGGTAACTATGAAAATATATGGTCGGTGTTCTCTGCCTTGCATTTAATACGGTATTATGCATCAGACAGATGACGAAACAATGAGGACATGACGCAGGTTTTCAATTAAAGAACAATTGGGAATGCCGACCATGTTTTCCTCCCAGCAGGTCAAAAAAATGGGGTGATTTGTTTTGGCTTATGAATTTTTAAAAACTAAAAGCGAAGCCGGGGTAGTAACTATTATCCTGGACCGGCCTCCCCTGAATGTATTAAATATAGAGATGATGGAAGAGTTAATAGTCGCTTTGAAATGGGCCGATGAGCAGCCCGAATCCCTGCTGGCAATAACAGGTGAAGGTAAAGCCTTTTCTGCCGGTGTTGATATCGCCGACCATACCCCGGATAAAGTTGACATGATGATCGATGTATTCGACCGTCTTTTCCTAACCATGTCCGAAATCAAGAAACCGATTGTTGCCATTGTTAACGGAGCTGCTCTCGGGGGCGGCTATGAGATTGTTTTATTCTGTGACCTGGTAGTGACTTCCGATAAGGCTAAGCTGGGCCAGCCGGAAACAAAAGTGGGAGTTTTCCCGCCGATTGCCTGTTACATTTTGCCCAATCTTGTCTCCTGGCCTTTGGCCATGGAAATAATCTTAAGTGGTGACATATTTGATGCGGCTCGGGCTGAGGAGATCGGCCTTGTAAACAAAGTAATCCCCGCAGAAGACTTTGACCAAGGAGTAGAAGAATTTCTGAAACGGTTTTCCGAAATGAGCCCTGCTGTTCTGGCATTGGCTAAAAAAGCGGCAAAAGCAGGTGTCGGTAAAGATTTTTCGGAAGGTATCGAAGCAATTGACTGGATCTACCTTAATGAGCTTATGAAGACCGATGATGCTGTCGAGGGCCTGCAGGCATTTATGGAAAAGAGAAAACCGGTTTGGCGGGGAAAATAATATTCTCAAAGGAGGTTTTACCTCATGAGTGTACCGTCAAAAATTGAAACATGGCAGATGGCGGAACCTAAAAAACTTGTTCGGACCAGTATCGATGTGCCGGAACTGAAACCCGGAGAAGTCCTGGTTGAGGTTGCCGGCTGTGGAGTTTGTCATACCGATGTCGGCTATTTTTATGATGGGGTACCAACCGTCAGCGATCCACCGCTGACATTGGGACACGAAATAAGCGGGCGCGTTGTGGCCGGTGATGAGGAATTGATCGGCAAGGAGGTTATTATACCCGCGGTTATGCCCTGCAATAGTTGCGATATTTGTGCAGAAGGCCGTGGAAACCGCTGCCTTAAACAAAAAATGCCTGGTAACAGCATGGGCACATACGGTGGTTTTGCCAGCCACATACCGGTGCCTGCTGATGATCTATGCGTGATTGAAGATCGTAAAGGCATGGATTTGGAATATTTTTCGGTAGTGGCTGATGCGATTACCTCTCCCTATCAGGCCGCTAAAAGGGCTGATATTAAACCCGGTGACAGAGTTGTGGTTGTTGGCGCAACAGGTGGTATTGGCGTCTATATGACCCAGATTGCCGCCGCCCTTGGAGCTGAAGCCGTTATAGCTATTGCAAGAAATAAAGAAAAACTTGATAGATCATTAGAATTTGGTGCTACTCATGCTATCAGCACGCTTGACCAGAGCGTAAAAGATGTCCGCGATGCCTATAGGGCTTATTGCAAAGAAAATCGCCTGCCCGGTCACGGTTGGAAGATTTTTGAGTGCACCGGTAGTAAGATGGGCCAGGAAATCGGGCTTGAACTGCTTTCTTTCACCGGAAAACTTCTGGTGGTTGGTTTCGGAATGCAGAAGGTGGAGTACATGCTTTCCCGCTTGATGGCTTTTGATGCAGAAATTATCGGGACCTGGGGCTGCTTGCCAAAATATTACAAGGAAGTATTACAAATGGTTCTTGACGATAAATTACAGATCAAACCCTTCGTAGAACTGCGGCCCATGAGTCGGATCGAAGAATCATTTGAACAATCACATGCCGGAAAACTGATGCAAAGAGTGGTGCTTACTCCTGATTTTTAGAAAAAAAAATGCTAATATCCGGGACTCTAGGTCGAGGTTTTCCTGAAAATGTATATTACCCGGATTGCAAGTTATTCCCTCTGAGAAGATTATCCCCCTCCCCGCCTGAAGGTGAGGTCCGGGGCGGGGGTTTCTTCTTCTCTCTTTTTCCGAAGGGTCAGTTTGGGTGCGGATGAAGAAAGTTTTGGGGGAGGCTGATACAGTGGAATATTTAATTATAGAAAACAACGCTTGATTTTAAACCGAACCATAAATATTTAGTATAACCGTAAAAATATTTTTTTATTTGATATGCTGATATCCTATATTGAGCCTGTCAATGAGGAGAATAGAAACATTGATAAAACGGTTTTTATCAAATGAGGGTAAATCAGGCATTCATTACGGTTATGTGATCATAAGCATGGGAACCATGGTCGTGGCGGGTTCCCTTGGTTTTGCCCGCTTTGGTTATACCATGATCCTGCCGGTCATGCAGCGCAGCCTGGGTTTGAGTTTAACTGAGATGGGTCTGTTGGCTACCGGAAACATGATCGGATATCTGTTTTTTTCATTAATCGGAGGGATGCTGGCCAGTAAATACGGTCCAAAACTTGTCATTACGCTATCTTTGTTTGTGGTAGGATTGGCCATGATCGGCACCGGTTTAGCCCAGGGTTTTGCCCTGGCGCTCTTCATGCGCATAATCACCGGTTTGGGAAGTGGTGGCAGTAATGTCCCGGTTATGGGTATTGCCTCTTCATGGTTTGCACCGCGGAAAAGAGGTATGGCTACCGGTATTATGGTAGGGGGAAGCGGGATTGGCCTTGTATTGGTTGGATTAGTGCTTCCGAGAATTTTTGCTTATTACGGAGAAATGGGCTGGCGCGTTGGCTGGTACCTGCTCGGCGGTTTGGTTATTATCATTGGTTTTATGGCCTTAAAATTTCTTGTCAATCGGCCTGCTGACCTGGGTTTGTGCCCAGTTGGCGGTGAGGAAGCGATTAAGGGGCAGAACGGTGTATCATCTTTGCAGTGGTCACTGGTTTACCGCTCAAAAACTATCTGGCACCTGGCTTCCATCTACTTCCTTTTTGGCTTCTCATACATAATTTATGCTACTTTTTTTGCCTCTTTTCTGGTCGATGAACGTGGTTTACTGGAGACCACAGCCGGTAGTTTGTGGGCTTTGATCGGAGTGCTCAGTATTTTCAGCGGTCTGCCCTGGGGACTTATCTCAGATCGCTTTGGTCGAAGAACCGGCCTGGTTGCTATTTTTTTATTACAATTTGCTTCTTTTTTAATCTTCTCACTTACTGCTAATTTCAGTGGTTACTTAATCTCAGCAGTTCTTTTCGGCTTAACAGCATGGAGTATCCCCGGTGTTATGGCTGCCAGTGTAGGAGATCATTTGGGGAGCAGGCTGGCTCCGGCTGCCCTGGGAATTATAACCCTTGTTTTCGGGGCGGGGCAGGCTTTGGGCCCTGCTATTTCCGGTTATCTTGCAGACCTTACTTCTTCTTTTTCTCTTGCTTTTCTTCTAGCCGCCTGCGCTGCACTGCTCGGAGCGATTTCTTCATTATTTTTAAAATTACACTCATAAACCCGGATGAAGGTAATCGGCAGCCGGTGTGGAAATAATTTATCAGTATTTAGATAGTACTTATAGCCATGTGGTTTTTTATCGCAGTAGTATATGCTTGAATGGTTGCGAAGGAGGGATGAACTGTGACAGATAAAAATAAGAATCAGGAGCATGCCTGTATCACAGAGGAAGCAATATTGGCGGCCTATCGAAAGAAACTTCCTCTGGTATTAGAAAAAATTATCGAGAGTTGCAACGTACAAAATTGCAGCAGTCACATCGATTATGAGCCGATACCATCTAAAGAATCTGTTGTTAAAATAATCGATAAATTATTGGAAATAATTTTCCCGGGCTTTTTTAACCCCGAGAAACTGGATCCCATAAATCTGAATTTCCACATCGGTCAGAGTGTAACCCAGCTTTACAGCATGATGGCCGAACAGGTTGTTAGCAGTATCCGGCATGACTGTATGCGCTATAATCTGACCTGCAGGGAGTGTATTGAAAATGGATATGATATTACACTAAAAGTATTGGAAAAGATTCCTGAAATTCGCCATACACTGACAACTGATGTTCAAGCTGCATATGACGGAGATCCTGCTGCCAGGAGCTATGATGAAATAATTTTCAGCTATCCGGGAATATATGCCATTACAATATACAGGGTGGCGCATTTGCTCTATCGGTTTGATGTGCCTCTTTTACCGAGAATTATGACTGAATACGCTCACAGCCAGGCGGGTATTGATATCCATCCGGGTGCAGTGATTGGTGAACGTTTTGTGATAGACCATGGAACAGGAGTTGTAATTGGCGAAACGGCTACCATTGGTAAGGATGTCCGCATTTATCAGGGGGTTACTTTAGGCGCTCTTTCGCTGCCCCGAGGTGCCGGTGGAAAGCTTCGCGGCCAAAAGCGGCACCCTGATATTGAAGATAATGTGATTATTTATTCAGGGGCAACAATACTTGGAGGAAATACAACCATTGGAGCGAGATCTGTAATTGGTGGTAATGTTTGGATCACCGAATCAGTTCCACCTGATACACAGGTGATAATGGAAGAGCCGCAGCTGGTATACAAAAAAGGCCGGGGAAAATATTGATGGTATTTTCATCAGCATTGTTCAAACTTTATATTAATGAAAGGAGGATTGATTTTTGATGTGTATGGTTACAGTTTATAAAAATTGCTTGAACGAGGAAAATAAAGTAGCTGAAAAAGTGACAAGGTACGCCTTGGATCTGCTATCAAAGAAGCTTACAGTTTATCCCATGCTGGAAGAACCGAGAGAGTTTGATATTACCAGGGGAGTTAGCTGGGACGAAAGTAACGATTCGATGATTATTGAATAACCAGACTATATTTACGATTTATTAAATTTTTGCTGGAGTTATAAGTGAGATTTAAGAGAGCAATCTAATCACAAATACACCATACGATTATTTCTATCCAGGAACATTTTAGTGGTCCTTGCATTCAGGATACGTTCAATGTCAGCAGCCATTTCATCGCGGGCAGTTATTACTCTTTCAAGATTGTAGTTTGTAAAACCGTCAATAGGAAAGAAGATATTTGTGCTTTTTGCAGTCACCCTGCCCCGATCGCTCTGCCGCCAGATCCACTTTCTGGTCTTAATATTGTGGCCGGAAGCATAAACCAGTTCTTCCACATCTATCATTTCCGGATCAGTTTGACCAAAAGGAATAAAAACATCGCCTTTTCTGCTAAATCGAACCACTATATTGCCTTCATCTGTATCAAGATCATGGGCACCCATGGGCAGGGAATATTTTAATGAATATGTGTTAACCAGGTTCACAGCGGGGTTGATGTCAGGGAGGTTGTTCCCTTTGACAATGCGGGAGGTTAGAGCTTCAACCGAACAGGGAAACTTGTTTGGATTGATATTCATTTTTTTAAATGAATCCCGATATGGTTGTAAGTCCCGATGTTCCTTTGGTTTAATCGAACGGAATTTTTTACGAGCTTCATCAATTGACTGTTCAAGTAATCCCCATATCTCATTATTGTTCCCGCTATTATCAAGGTCCCTGGCGACAACTACTCCGAAGCATACTTCCGGCAGGATCAAAAATACCTTTTCGTCAACAATAAACTGCATCTGTCAATCACCCCATCTTCATTTAATAATATTATAGAGGAAGTTGTCGCCGTCTGTCGAATCAATTTTCATAATTCCAAGTTAACCATGCTTCGATAATTAAGGAGGAGTTTTTAAGAAACATGAAAATTATCGTTGATGCCGATGCCTGCCCCAAAGCGGTTCTGCAAAACTGCATTGATATGGGGCTGAAATACAATATCGAGGTGTGGACAGTAGCCAGTTTTAACCATAATATAAAATCCGATCATCATATCATGGTCGGCAGTGACTCACAGGAGGCTGATATTAAAATAACAAATCTTGCTGAAAAGGGAGACATTGTTGTTACCCAGGACTGGGGCCTTGCAGCGATGCTTGTTGGTAAACAGGCCAGGTGTATAAACCCGGACGGTAAAGAATACCGGCCTGAATATATAGGCTTTTTGTTGGAAGAGAGGGAGCTAAAAGCTAAATATCGTCGCAGTGGAGGCAGGACCAAAGGGCCTAAAAAGCGGACCGATAAAAATGATATCTATTTTTTTATCGAACTGGAGAAAATGATAAAACAGGGATAATTTCTTTACCCCTGAATATTTTTGTTGCGCTTTCACAACCAACAATTTACAGCTTAAGACCAGTCAGGCAGGGATAACTATCACAAATGCTATATAACCTCTACGGCGAGGGTTATCAAACCTGGTATTATTTTTCTCCCCAATCATTTTTACCTCCCCTCATATCAGATCAATTGTTTCCTCAGCCGACCTATTTAGATATTAAACTGTGAATTTGGCAATATCCTTTAGGATAATGTTGTTGAATATGCCTGGTCCGGCGCTGTCATCATTATATTTATCCCTATCCCCAATGGCAGCAATAAGTATGATATTATGAAAGAAATAAATATATATGAATCTAACCTGATCATTAGTTAAGTCAATTTAAACAGTAATAAGAAGGGAGTGAGATAATGTCTGAAATTTTATTTCAAGCTGCAATTGTGATCTTCATTTACTTTTTTGCGTTTTTCCTGGTAGCCCAGTATATCCGTAATAATTCTATAGTGGATATGGGCTGGGGCGCGGGGTTTGTACTTGTGGCCTTTGTTATACTTGTAAGCCAGGGTGCTTACGTGGAGAGGAACCTGTTGATTACCCTGCTGGTTACTATCTGGGGTGGCAGGTTAACTTATTATATCGTGAGGCGTAACTGGGGCAAGCCTGAAGATTTCCGCTATGCCAAGTGGCGGAAGGAATGGGGCAAATGGCTGGAGCCCAGGGCATTTTTGCAGATTTTTATGCTGCAGGGTGTTTTGATGCTGATCATTGGTTACCCGATTATCGTAGTTAACGCTAACCCGCAGCCCGGATTAAATTTTATTGATTATCTGGGGCTATTAATCTGGATTACCGGTTTTATTTTTGAATCTGTTGGAGATAAACAACTTGCAGAGTTTAAGAAGGATCCTGCCAACAAGGGGCACGTTATTCAAAGCGGCCTCTGGAAATATACTCGCCACCCCAATTACTTTGGAGAAGCGACCATGTGGTGGGGCATTTTCCTGTTGACTATTTCTGTGCCTCTCGGTTGGAGCGCGGTTATCAGTCCGTTGACGATAACCCTGATGTTGCTGTATGTTTCGGGAGTGCCCATGCTGGAGAAAAAATATAAAGATAATCCTGAATTCCAGGAATATGCCCGGCGTACAAACAAGTTTTTTCCCTGGTTTCCAAAAAAATAACATCCGGTTTGGAGGTTTTATATTATGCTTCAATTTATTCTGCTGTACCTGGTAGTTTTAGGGGCATTCCTTGTAATTGACATGATCTGGCTGGGTCTGGTTGCCAGGACTTTTTACCGTGATCAACTTGGCTATATAATGAGTTTAAAAGTTAACTGGCCTGCCGCAATTATATTTTACCTGCTTTTCATTGTGGGGCTGATATTCTTTGTTGTATATCCTTCGATTGGCCGTGACAGCTGGGTTTATGCCTTTTTCAGCGGTGCTTTTTTCGGTCTTATTTGTTATGCCACTTACGATTTGACTAACCTGGCCACATTGAAAGATTGGCCTCTCAAGGTTACCCTGGTTGATCTGGCCTGGGGCTCGTTTTTATCGGCAGTTCTTTCATTAATTGGCTTCTTATATGGCAGGACATTATTTTAATCAGGTACCACTGGATGGGCGAAGACAAGTAGTATTTCTTCCCAATATCTATGGATGACTATTTGCCAGTCATGTTTGTGAGCATGGGGACAGTCTGGGCGGCATCTCCCCAGAGAGTGATGACATGTGATTGTCTGTAAAGCAGGTTATCGACGCCTGAATATCCGGGTTTCTCGTCCAGATTGCAGATAATTATATTTTTTGCTTTTTCAGCATCCAGTATTGGCATTCCGGAAATTGGTGTTCCCTCTGCAGCATTGGCTGCAGGATTAATTACATCACAGGCTCCGACTACGATTACCAGGTCGGCATGAGGGAACTGGGGATTGATGGCATCGATATCCATTAGTTTTTCGTAATCGATTCCTGCTTCGGCTAAAAGCACATTCATGTGTCCGGGCATTCGTCCTGCAACAGGGTGGATGGCAAACTTGACTTCTTTACCCATTCCTTCCAGGGCGTCTGTTAATTCACGGACTGCCATCTGGGCCTGGGCTACGGCCATACCATAACCGGGCACAATAATAACTCTGCCGGCATTTTGAAGTATTTCAGAGAGCTTTTCCTCCGGGACTGCTTCACCGTTATCTTCCAGGATCTTTTCTTCCTCAGCCGTTACACTGCCTTCGGCTGCGAGCTCTTCATCGCTTTTTTCAGATGAAATATCTGTTACTGCATCGGAAGACAGGCTTTCTGCCTGAGCCGGAGAGGTTTTAACCTGTGTGCCGGGGGTAAAACCGGCCAGCACTGCTAAAAGGCTTCGGTTCATGGCCCGACACATTATCCGGGTTAGAATGAGGCCGGCAACGCCAACAAGAGCTCCTGTTCCAGACAGGATTAGATTTCCGACAGCCAGTCCGGCTACTGCGGCAGCGATACCAGAAAAAGAATTTAAAAGGGAGATAACAATAGGCATGTCGGCTCCGCCTATACGCAGGGTCATAAAAAACCCGGCCACAAGTCCAAACAGGGCTACAAAGGGCATAACCTGCCCGAAGTAAAGACCCATAAAGCTCATATTAATGATTATCAAAAGGGCGGCTACCATAATTGTTGCCCGCAGAATGTGCCCGTGCCCTTTAAGCTGGATCGCTTTGCGAAAAGCGAGGCCTTGAAGTTTTAAGACGGCAATAATGCTGCCGCTGAATGTTAAAGAGCCTACGCTCATAGCCAGGCCGGATGTGCCCCAGAAAAGCATTATTGCTCCTTCGCCTCCATAACCGAGAATGGCAGACCAGACAACTAATGCCGAAGCTGCTCCACCAAGTCCGTTTAACAGGGCAACTGTTTGGGGCATATGGATCATTCTGACTGACTGGCCAAGGATTACCCCGAGGATTGCACCGATAAGCACATAGATAACAGCTGAAGAAATAGAGCCCTGACTTGTAGCGATAAAGGTCCAGGTAATGGCCAATAACATCGCTAAAGCGCCCAGCCGATTACCCCAGAGAGCGGTTTTTGGAGACTGCATTAGTCTTATACCTGCTAAAAATCCTATTATAATCAATGCCGCAAATGTTATTGTTATTGCCACGGGATTTCCTGCACCTCACTCTCGCGTTTCTTACCCTTGAACATACGCAGCATCCGCTCGGTAACCCAAAATCCGCCCGCTACGTTAATCATAGCCAGGATCAGGGCCGCAGCAGCCCAGGCGCCGGCTTCTGCAGGAGCGGTGTTATATACTGCCAGGGCACCAATTACTGTAATGCCCGAAAGAGCATTCATGCCGGACATTAGAGGGGTGTGCAGCAGGGGAGGTACCGCGGATATAACCCGGTAGCCCAGAAGCGCTGCAGCGATTAAAACAATGAGCAGTGCATAAATCATAAGTCAGATCAGCTCCTCTACTCCAGACCCATGGCCATCAGGGTGCCATGATGTACAATACGGCCGCCGTGGGTAACAAGGGTCGACTGGATAATTTCATCGCTTGTATCAGTTTTGACTTTTCCTTCCTGCAAAAGATAGGACAGAAAATTGAAAGTGCTTTGAGCAAACATGTTGGTGGCATCAATTGGCAGGGTTGCGGGAATATTCATAATTCCGCTAATTGTAACTCCATCAAAATTGAATTCCTCACCGCAGCGGGTAATTGCACAGTTGCCCCCCTGGTCTACAGCGATATCAACTATTACAGATCCTTTTTTCATTTTTTTGATCATGGGCTCATCAATAATAACTGGAGCTACTTCTCCCGGGATAAGGGCACTGAGGATAACAGCATCGCTTTCTGCAACATGCGGGGCTAAAGTTTCACGTTCTCGTTCATACCATTCACCGGGCAGCCGTCGGGCGTAGCCGCCTTCACCTACCGCAAGTTCCCGGGGGATGTTGAATTCTATATTTTCAGCTCCCAGGCTGCGAGCCTGTTCATTGGCTTCGGGCCGTATATCAAGGGTTTTGACTTTAGCCCCCAGCCTTTTTGCGGTGGCGATAGATTGCAATCCTGCGACTCCGGTTCCAATTACCAGAAATTGAGCGGGGTGAATAATACCAAAAGATGTCGGTATCATTGGAATGAAACGTCCCAGGTTATTGGCGGCAAAAATGACTGCTTTGTATCCGGCTACTGTACTCATGGATGTTAAAGAATCCATCTGCTGTGCTCTCGAAATCCGTGGGATGCCATCCAGGGTATATCCGGTAATCCCTCTTTCAGCAAGGATTTTTATCCCTTCGTGGTTAACAGAGTGAGCCGGGTGCAGAAAACTAATTATCACGCCATTCTCAGGAAACAGTTCGGCCTCATGTTTGCCCAATTCTTCATGGTAACGGGGTTCCTTGACCTTTAATATGATCCCGGCCTGCCTGTATATTTCACGGACATCCGAAATTATTTCCGCCCCTTTTTCCCTGAAGCTCTCATCGTCGATGTAAGCTCCTGCGCCTGCACCGGTTTCTATCATAACACGTGCACCTGCGGAAACCATCTTACCGACAGTATCAGGAATAGCTGCTACCCTTTTTTCCCCGGGCATTATCTCGCGGGGAACTCCAATAATAATTTTGTCAATCTGCACAGCAAACACCCCCGGTTTTGTACGGAAAAAAAGCTTCCGTTTACTTGTCTGGAAACCCCTGATGCTTATTATAAGACTTAATTGCGATTGTTACTATGCTTCTCCGACTGCTGTAACAATAATCAGATCTAGAATTAACATATCCTAGTATATTATATCAGAGGATCCGTTGGGTTAAAACCGTATTTAAGCCAAATACTTAAATAAATGCTTTTCTATTGAGCTTTATAGCTGGTTATAGTAAGCTTAAAATGCATTTGCCATATTTATAAGCGGAGGTTTTAATAAATGGTTCTGTTAACAGGAGCGGCAGGTAAAACCGGTCGGGCGATAATGAAAGCGCTTGCCGCCTGTAATATTGAAACACGTGCCCTCGTCCGCCGTAATAATCAGGTCTCAGAGCTGAAAAAAACCGGCGCAACTGATGTTTTTATTGGCGATATGGTGGATGCTGATACTTATCAAAGGGTAATGCGCGGAGTTAGAGCTGTCTATCACATCTGCCCGAACATGCACCCTTCCGAAATAGAAATCGGGCGGCTTGCTATTAATGCAGCTGCTGATTATGAAGTGGATCATTTTGTTTATCATTCTGTTTTGCACCCACAAACCGAGAAAATGCCTCATCACTGGCAAAAATTGCGTGTTGAGGAAATGCTGTTTGAATCCGGCCTTGATTTTACCATTTTGCAGCCAGCGCCTTACATGCAAAATATTCTGGCGAGCATGAAGATAATTTTAAAACATGGTCTTTACAGGGTTCCATATCATCTTGAAACCCGGCTTAGCATGCTTGACCTGTGGGACCTTGGTGAAGTCGCAGCGACAATACTGACTGAACCCGAACACAGGGGCGCTGTTTACGAAATTGCCGGTACTGCCGGATTAACCCAGGCAGATGTTGTTGCCCTAATTGGTGATATTCTGGGGAAAAAAGTTGTAGTTGAAGAAATCACTATTGAAAATTGGCGTCAGGAAGCGCAGGGATTGGGTATGGGTCCATACCAGTTGGAAACACTGGCAAAAATGTTTGATTATTACGCTAACTATGGTTTATGCGGCAGCAGCAATGTTTTGAGCTGGCTTCTCGGGCGCAAACCGACAAGTTTGAGCAGTTTCATAAAACGAGAGTTTGTCAAATAACCTGGATGTGGAGGTATAGGAGATGTATGTAACCGATCTGGATAGAACCAAAGAAATTGATATTACCCCCGAAAGCCTTGAAGGGAAAGGAAAAGCTACAGTCCGCTGGCTGCTTGGTGAACCTGAGGGTGCCCCGAATTTTGAAATGCGTTACTTTTCGCTTACCGGTGATATTTCCACTGAATGGCATAATCATGATTGGGAGCACCAGGTGTTTGTGATAAAGGGAAATGGCAAAATCCGCTCAACCGAGCAGGAAGTTAACCTCGGGCCAGGCAGTGCCGTGCTGGTAGCGCCGAATGAACAGCATCATTTCATTTGCACCGGCAAAAGGTTCGATTTTATTTGTGTTGTGCCAAAAGGGACCCGCAGCTGAAAAATCAGCAGGGGAAAATAATAAATAGAATTGTGTGGGGACCAAATCGAAAGTTTCTAGAATTATTTCAATTAATTTTCCGGTTAAGAAGGATTTTTGCAGGTTTTGGCGAAGGAAAGTAAACATATATTGCGTATGAACCCTGTGGGAGAGTTCCGTTCAGCGGACACCGAAGGAGCAACCTTCCGACCTGGCGGGCGGTGGGGAAACTCTCAGGTTTCAGTACCATCGGGGGATGCACCTCTGGAGAGCGCCCGTTAATACGGGGCACCGACGGGGAAAGCCTCTTAATTTATATAAGGGAGCAATCTCTCAGGTATCAGGGACAGAGTAAAAAGCCGCAGGGCTTTCTCTGTCCTTTTTGTTTTCTTGTTTCCAGCAGTGAAATTTATAAAGAAAGGAGGATGGTAGTACTGATGAGTGAAGGAAATAAAACACCATTCTACGAAAAACACCTCGCACTGGAAGGGAAAATAGTCGACTACAGTGGTTGGCTTCTGCCGGTTCAATATCCGAAAGGATTGGTTGAAGAAGTTCACGACACCCGCCAGAGAGCAACTATTTTCGATGTTTCACACATGGGCGAAGTCAGTGTCAAAGGTAAAGATGCCGAAGTATATTTACAGAAGATCTTGGTTAATGATATTTCAACTCTTAAAAACAATGCTATTATGTACAGCCCGGTTTGTTATCCTGACGGTGGAGTTGTCGATGATATCCTGGTCTACCGCATTGAAGAAGAAGATTTTTTCCTGGTAGTAAATGCTGCAAATACAGACAAAGACTATGCCTGGTTCAAAGAAAATATGTCTGGCGATGTCGAACTAAATAACCTTTCTTCAGATTATGCCCAGATTGCCCTGCAGGGGCCCAACAGCGAGGCAATCTTGCAGCAGCTAACTGATGCATCTTTAGCTGAAATGAAGAATTATCATTTCCTGCCGGATTTACAAGTAGCCGGAGTAAACTGCATTGTATCCAGAACCGGCTATACCGGGGAAGATGGTTTCGAAGTTTACTGTAAAAATGATGGAGCTGATGTCCTTTGGGATGCCATTTGGACGGCTGGTGTGAAGCATGAGCTTAACCCTGCAGGGCTTGGAGCCAGGGATGTCCTGCGTCTGGAGGCAGCGATGCCTCTCTACGGCCATGAATTGAGCAAAGAACTTACCCCCCTGCAGGCCGGCCTGGATCGTTTTGTAGCCCTCGAAAAGAAAATTGCTTTTAACGGACAGGAAGCTTTAAAAAAGCAGCAGTCGGAAGGAATGAGCAGAAAACTTTTCGGCCTGGAAATGCTGGAGCGGGGTGTGCCTCGTGAAGGTTATCCGGTTAAAGCCGGAGATCAGGAAATTGGCTGGGTCAGCAGTGGATCTTATTCCCCAACGCTGGACAAGTTTATCGCCATGGCTTTTTTAGATCCGGAAGTTGTTAAGCAAACCAGTGAAGTTGATTTAATGATCCGCAATCGCTCTTACCGGGCGCGGATTACCAAAATGCCATTTTACAGGAGGAAAAAATAATGAAATATAATATTATTGATGGTGTAAGATACACCAGGAAGCATGAATGGGCCCGTCAAGAAGACAATACTGTCGTCGTCGGTCTTTCAGACTTTGCTCAGGACAAGCTTGGTGAAATAGTTTTTGTCGAGCTGCCGGATATTGGCACAGAAGTCGAAGCGGGTAAAGGGTCTGCAGTAATCGAGTCGGTTAAAGCCGTAGCTGACCTATATGCCCCTGTAGACGGAACCGTGGTTGAGATTAATGAAGATCTGCTTGATCAACCTGAAGCAATCAACTCAGACCCTTACGGAGCCGGTTGGGTATATAAAGTTGAAATCAAGGATGAAGCCCAATTTGATGCATTGATGGATAAGCCGACTTATGAAAAATTTGTTATAGAGGAGGATGAGAAATAGCATATGGGTGGTAAACATTACCTTCCCCTGACTGATGAAGATCGGCGTGAAATGCTTGCTGTAATCGGTGTTAATGCCGTTGAAGATCTTTTTAATGATATCCCGGCAGAAGTACGCCTGAAACGGGAACTGGATCTGCCGCCGGCACTGGCGGAATCGGAGGTGATAAGCTATCTGAATTCGCTGGCATCAAAAAACAGGCATTTCCATAATTCTGTTTCATTCCTGGGTGCAGGGGTTTATGATCATTTTATTCCTTCCATTATTAAACATGTCACCGGTCGCAGTGAGTTCTATACATCTTATACTCCCTATCAGCCTGAAATAAGCCAGGGAGTCCTGCAGGCAATTTTTGAGTTCCAGACGATGATCTGCCAGCTAACCGGAATGGAAGTATCGAACGCTTCTATGTACGATGGCGGCACTGCTGTTGCCGAAGGAGCAATTATGGGCTGTGGGGCAACAAGAAGATCCAAAACTCTTGTTTCTCGTTCGGTCAGTCCTTTTTATCGCGAGGTGCTCAGTAATTATTATAACAGCCGTGGCCTTGACCTGGAAGAGATCCCTCTAAAAGACGGCCGCACCGACTTGTCCGAGCTGGACAAGATGCTTGGTGACGATATTGCTTCGGTAGTCCTGCAGCAGCCCAACTTCTTCGGTATGATTGAAGAAATGGATGGCCTGGCTGAAATGGTTCACAATCATAAAGCAGTTTTTGTTGTCTCCGCCGATCCCTTATCGCTGCCCCTGCTGCAGAGTCCGGCCGAGTACGGTGCTGATATCGTAGTTGGTGAAGGGCAGGGCCTGGGTGTCCCTGCATCATTTGGCGGACCATTGCTGGGCATTATGGCAGCGCGCGGTAAATTTGTTCGCCAGATGCCCGGTCGTATTGCCGGAGAAACTGTTGACAGCGAAGGGAATCGCGGTTATGTTTTGACCCTTCAAACCAGGGAACAGCATATCAGACGTGAAAAAGCGGCTTCCAATATCTGCTCCAATGAAGCCCTTGTGGCACTTGGGGCAGCTGTTTATCTTGCTGCGCTTGGCCCGCAGGGAATGCGTGAAGTTGCCCGGCAGTGCCTTCAGAAAGCTGCCTATGCCCGTGAAAAGATAACGGCTCTCAAAGGTTTTGAGAATTTATTCGAAGGGCATTATTTTAAAGAGTTTGCAATAAAAGTGCCCGGCGATCCCGCAGAACTCAATAAAAGGCTGTTGGATAAAAATATTCTCGGTGGCGTCGATCTGGCTCCCTTTTATCCAGAGCTAAAAAATACCATGTTATTTGCTGTCACAGAAAAGAGGACCCGCCAGGAGATCGATGCCCTGATCCGGGAATTGGAGGGATGGAAATGAGAAAATCTAAAGCCCTATTATTCGAAATGAGCCGCCCGGAGCGACAGGGTTATTCTCTGCCGTCCTGTGATGTTCCAGAAAAACCGGTGGATGAGCTTCTTCCTAAGAAGATGCAGAGAAGTGAACCGCTTGATCTGCCCGAACTATCGGAAAATGAAATAATCCGACATTATACGGAACTTTCGACCCGTAATTTTGGTGTCGACACCGGTTTCTATCCACTTGGTTCATGTACAATGAAATATAACCCGAAAGTTAACGAAGACGTTGCCACTCTGCCCGGTTTTGCTTTGATGCATCCCTGTCAGCCGATGGAAACAACCCAGGGGGCCCTGGAGCTACTTTATAATATGGAGCAGGGTCTTAAAGAACTTACTGCCATGGACCGTTTTACCCTGCAACCTGCTGCAGGTGCACATGGTGAGCTGACCGGCTTAATGGTGATCCAGGCTTATCACCGTCACCGGGAAGATTACAAACGTAATAAGGTTCTTATCCCCCTCTCGGCACATGGTACTAATCCGGCAACTGTGAGCATGGCCGGCTATGAAGTTGTTCAGGTCCCATGTGATGACCGCGGCCTGGTTGATCTCGAAGCGTTAAAAGAAGCTGTTGATGACACCACAGCAGCCCTGATGTTGACCAACCCGAGTACCCTTGGCCTTTTTGAGGAAGAGATTGTTGCCATGGCCAAAGCTGTCCACGAGGCAGGCGGACTGCTCTATTACGACGGGGCCAACCTTAATGCGATAATGGGTTATGCCCGACCCGGTGATATGG
>JBNJHN010000004.1:0-62183 GCA_051748565.1 Bacillota bacterium
ACAGCAGTAGGTACTTTCGGCGGCACACTAAAGGATATCAGTGCTGTAGAACTGGGCGCCACTGTAATTAAGGCAGCTTTAGAAAAGGTTGGTGTAAAACCGGATCAAATTGAGGAAGTTTTGATGGGTTGTGTCCTCCAGGCCGGCCTGGGACAAAACGTAGCCAGGCAGGCGGCATTGAAAGCCGGGCTGCCGGTCGAAGTTCCGGCTACAACGATCAACATGGTATGCGGTTCAGGTTTAAAAAGCATTACTATGGCGGCGACAGCTGTCGCTGCCGGCGAGGCCGATATCATAATCGCCGGCGGTACTGAGAATATGAGTGCTTCGCCTTATGCCCTGCAGGGGGCTCGCTGGGGACTGCGCATGGGTGACAGCAACATAATTGATATTATGATTAAGGATGGCCTATGGTGTGCCTTTGATCATAATCACATGGGTATTACTGCCGAAAATATTGCAGAACGCTTTAATATTTCAAGAGAAATGCAGGATAGATTTGCCCTGAAAAGCCAGGAAAAAGCTAATGCCGCAATAGAAAGCGGCCGTTTCAAAAACGAAATAGTCCCGGTATCAGTGCCTCAGAAGAGGGGAGATCCAATTCTTTTTGAAGTTGACGAGCATCCACGGGTCACCTCCCTGGAAAAACTGGCTGAACTCCGGCCGGCGTTCAAAAAAGACGGAACTGTAACAGCAGGTAATGCTTCCGGTATTAACGACAGTGCCGCCGCGGTAATTGTTATGTCCCTGGAGAAAGCTAAGACTCTGGGTTTGGAACCAATTGTTTATATACGCAGTTATGCTTCGGCAGGAGTTAACCCGGCGATAATGGGCACAGGACCGATTCCCGCCACTAAAAAAACCCTGGCTCGGGCAGGATGGTCGGTGGATGACCTTGATTTAATTGAGGCAAATGAAGCTTTTGCAGCACAGGCTTTAAGTGTGATCAAGGAACTTTCCCTGAATGAGGATATAGTCAATGTTAACGGAGGGGCGATTGCCCTTGGCCACCCAATAGGTGCAAGCGGGGCCAGAATCTTTGTGTCCCTGCTTTATGAAATGCAAAAAAAGAACGCAAAACGCGGCCTGGCTACTCTTTGTATCGGAGGAGGTCAGGGCATAGCCTGTGCAGTTGAACAGGAATAACTTAAAGGAGGTTTTACTGAAATGGCAGTGGATATGAAGGGTAAGGATTTAATTTCCATCCACGATTTGAGTCGTGAAGAAGTTGATCAGATTTTGGATACCACTCATATATTGAAGATGAAACAAAAACTTGGTGAAATATACCACCCCCTAAAAGGGAAAACGCTTGGAATGATTTTTCAAAAGTCATCAACAAGAACAAGAGTATCATTTGAAGTAGGGATCTGGCAGCTTGGCGGCTATGCTCTTTTTTTGAGCGCTAACGATTTACAGCTAAACCGAGGTGAAACGATTGCCGATACAGCCAGAAACTTAAGCCGTTATCTCGACGGGATAATGATTCGCACTTATTCGCACCAGGATGTAGTTGATCTGGCAGAATACAGTACAATTCCGATCATAAACGGCCTGACTGATTTATTGCATCCCTGCCAGGTTCTCTCTGATTTGTTTTCAATAAAAGAAAAAAAACTTAACCTGGAAGGTTTAAAGCTTGCATATATTGGCGATGGCAACAATATGGCTCATTCAATAATGTTTGGTGGAGCAAAGATGGGTATGCACGTTGTCATATGTTCTCCTTCGGGCTTCGAACCGGATCCTGAGATCACCAGGCTTTCAAGGCTGGATGCAACCAGGACGGGAGCATCGATAAACATCCTTGATAATCCTGTCGAAGCTGTCCGAACTGCAGATATCATCTATACAGATGTGTGGGCCAGTATGGGACAGGAAAGTGAACACGAGGAACGCTTAAAGAGTTTTTCCGAATACCAGGTTAACAGCACGCTAATGGAAAATGCCAAGGAGGATGTATTAGTTATGCACTGCCTGCCTGCACACAGAGGCGAAGAGATATCTGACGAAGTTATCGATGGACCACGTTCCATTGTTTTCGATCAGGCTGAAAATCGTCTGCATGTGCAGAAAGCGATTATGGCTCTGGTTATGTAAAATTTAATAGAAGGCCACTGACAAACTTTCATCAGCTCAGAAGAAAGCGGGAGATTGTTTTAAAATGGCAAATGAACAAGAAATTAAACCACTGATAAGCCTTGGTCTGGATATGGGTGTATTTTCGGCCAAGGGTGTCCTTATAAAAGGTGGCAAAGTTAAAAAAGTTCAATTCCCGACAGCAGGAAAGCCTGTTGAGGCAGCCCGGAAATGCATAGATAAACTGCTGGAGAATGAATCTGAAAGAATAATTAATCTCGGTATAATGGGCCAGAATGCCCGGCTTGTAGCCGAAAGCCTCGGAATTAACCCTGTTTTGGAAATTGAGGCTTTGCAGGCCGGTCTGGTGCAGCAGGATATTAAAACTGATTATGCTCTTTCCTTGGGTCATGAGAATATGCATTACCTGGAATTGGATCCTGAAAAGCAGATTACCTATTTTAGCCGCAACGGACAATGTGCTGCCGGAAGTGGATCTTTTTGGTACCAGCAGGCAACAAGGATGGGTTATAATGATCGGGAGCTTGCTTCAATCGCTGTAGAAGCAGAATCGGCGGTTCCAATATCGGGACGCTGTGCAGTTTTTGCCAAGTCCGACATGACCCATGCCATTAATGAAGGAGCTACTCAAAGCGCAGTTTCAGCCGGGATGGCCCAAGCCCTCGTGGAAAATGTCTTTACCAGTGTCTCCCAAAACAGGATCAAGGTACCCGGACGTCTGGTTGCAGTCGGAGGAGTAGCCAATAATCAGGCTGTCTTAAAGTACCTTAAGGAATATGCCGGGCGGAAAAAGATAACTGTTCAGGTTCCTGATAACCACGAATTTATTAACGCCATCGGAGCCGCTGTAAAAGGTACCCCTGTTGAATCTGAAAATATTCTTAACGATAAACTTGTTACTCCGGCTTATCATCCCGAATATCCGCTGCCGTCACTTGATCCAAATCAGGTTTATTATATGAACAAAAAAATCGAACTCGGTGAATATGATCTTACACAAATCTACCTGGGAGTAGATTGCGGTTCTGTATCTACCAAGTGTGTTTTAACAGACCGTTCCGGTCGGCAAATTGGCGGTGTTTACCTGCCGACAACCGGCCGCCCTGCCCTTCAGGTTCTCGAATTAATGAAGCAGGTAGAAAATCGCTTTGGGGAATTAATCGGTAATGCTCCGATTATTGCCTGCACAACCGGTTCAGGACGTTTTCTATCCCAGAAGATCCTAAATGCAGATTATGCCGTTGATGAAATAACCTGCCAGGCTGAGGGTATCAAACACCTATTCCAGGATGAAGAGACTTTGTCTATTATTGAGATCGGTGGGGAAGATTCCAAGTTTATTCAGCTCCAAAACGGTATTCTTTTCGATTATAATATGAACCCGGTATGCGCTGCCGGGACCGGTACTTTTTTGGAAAACCTGGCTGAGCTGCTTGGAATTAAGATCAAAGAAGAATTTTCTGAGATAGCATTTTCAGCCCAATATGCAGTCGATCTTGGCGATATATGCACATTGATTTCACAATCAATTCTTGCCTCAGCATCTGCCCGGGGATTACCACTTGAGGAACAGCTGGCCAGCCTCGCTTATTCTTCAGCCCAAAATTATTTAAGCAAAACAGTGGACAAAAGACCGCTTAACGGGAAGGTTATATTTGCCGGTGCAACCGCAAAAAACCATGCTCTGGCCTCCGCCCTGGCCGCTATATGCGAGAAGACTGTTTATGTGCCGCCTGAACCTGAATTAACAGGCGCCCTGGGCAGTGCTTTGATGGCCAGACAGTTTCATCAACTGGGGCGGGAAGGCGACTTTATTTTCAGAAGCCTTACCCATGTCCGCGATTTCACGAACAGTAAAAAAACGTGCCGGGCGGAATGTAAACACGAACATAACTGCATGTTAAACATAATCAGCTTTGCTGATGGGAAAAAATTTATTTATGGCGATCGCTGCGGGCGGTACTCAAACGTCGAAAAAAAGGAGGATCCTTATAAACTTCCTGATTACAGCGCCGTTCGAGCTGAATTAATGGAGCAGTCCGCAAACAAAGAAGTGGGCGACGGTCCCAGCGTTGGGATTGCGCGCAGTGGGCTCTACTTTGAATATTTTCCGCTCTGGTCGACTTTTTTTCATGAACTTGGGTGCAGAATTGTAGTTTCTGATCCGACAACTTCTGATACTCTGCAAAAAGGCAAAGTGATGCTTGATTCCGAAATGTGTTATCCAATGAAGATAATTATTGGCCATTACCAGGAATTGAAAGAGCTTGATCCTGATTATATCTTTTTGCCTGAAGTTATTGATATGGAAGTTCTGCCCTGGGCCGAAGAGTGGCCGCGCTCATTTGTCTGTCCACTTCTCCAGACTTTATGGGGTACTGTGGCAAACTCGATTGAGCTTGATTCTGAAAAAACACTTTATGCCAGACTTAACTACCGTTCCGGAGAAGCCGCTGTAAAAGAGCAGCTCAGGAAAGTAGCAAAAAAAGTCCTCGGGAGCAGTTTCAAGGAAAGATTGCTGGAAAGATCTCTACAGTCAGCATATCGAGCCCAGGAAAATTTCAGAAATAAAATGATCTCTGCAGCACAATCAATGTTTGAAGATCTTAAAAAGCATCCCGAACTGGCTGTGGTTGTTTTTCTAAGCCGCGGTTATACTCTATACGATGAATTTATGTCCAAAAAATCGATGCTTTATGCAAGGCAAAGCGGATTGATGGCTGTCCCACATGAGTATTTCATTTATTACCTGCAGGCCTGGTTCAAAGGAGAGATTGAGTCTCCATACCTGGATCCTTATAAAACTGAATTCAAAGCGTACCTGCAGAAACAAGTCGCGGGACTGGAGAATATCTACCCCGCCCAGCTGCAGAGGATGCTTTCAGCTGTAATTCTGCTTAACTTCCTGAACGACAAGACCAATGAAACAGGCTTGCCCCCGATGAACTTGATTTTTCTGGATCCCTTTAAATGTGGGCCAAATGCTATGATGCGCCATTATTTAAGCGGAATGACCAGTTATCTGCGTCTAACGCTTGATGAACACACTGCCGCGGCAGGAATGATTACAAGGTTGGAAGCTTTCAGAAATACCTGCCTGTCAAACAGAGGGTATCGCAAGCCTGTTGAAAATTTTTCTAAGACACGCTCAATCAAGCAAAATAACTGGAATAAAATTCTTATTCCCAATGCGACAGACCATGCCGATATTATTGCATCCGTTTTCAAACGTTTTGGGGTTGAAGCCGAAGTGCTTCCACGTGGTAACAGCGGTGATCTATCCCTGGCCCAGCGTTTTGTAAACGGAGAAGAGTGTCTTCCTTTTATACAAAACCTGCAGGATATTTTAAGCTATCTGCAGTCGAACGGCAATCCCGGCGACACCGGTACAGTTTTTTTCCAGGGCTGGGCCTGTGGTCCTTGCCGCTACGGTCTTTATGCTCCGATCCAGGCTCTCACCGTTGATCGGGCCGGATACGGCCAGGCTAGAATCTGTTCGATTAAATATAGCGATATCAGCAAACGCTTCGGCTTCGGTTTTGTGATTGGACTTTTCAATGCTTTGGTGGCAATGGATATTCTTTATAAACTGCTTTACCGGGTCCGACCTTACGAACTGGAACCTGGAAGCGCAGAATCAATTTACAGTAAATACCGGCAGAAACTTTCAGCGTTGATAGAAACCTATGATTTTAAAATATTTGACCTCTTAAACAGCAGCTACAGGAAACCATTTGAACAAATGGTAGAAGAAGCTTCAGCTGAATTTGCCCTTATCGCAATGTCTGACATCCGGAAACCCCGTATTTTACTTAATGGAGAATTTTATGTGCGTATTGACGACCGCACCAACCAATCGGTTATCGAAAAAATTGAAAAAGCGGGCGGGGAGGTGAACCTTGCTCCGGCAACAGAGTTACTCCCCTATACGCTTTATATCGATTACCTTGAAGCAAAAGAGGCCTTTAAACTTCACCATCGACTATCCGACTATTTGAAACAGGTTATGTACGCATTTACCCTGAAGCTGGCTCACCGCGATGAAGTCGCCCTTGAAAAAGCAGCCGGGAAGCTTCTGGAAGGTTTGGAAGAACCGCCACCCGAGGAGATTATGGAAAGAGCATCAAGGTATGTTTCAAAACATTACGGCGGTGAACCGCCGATGACAATTGGACGGGCTGCTGCTTTAGCCGGACGGAACAATGTAGACGGTGCCGTTTTCGTTGCGCCTTTCACCTGTATGCCCGGATCGGTTGTAGAAGCACAGCAAAGGCCGCTTCAGGAGGAACTCGGCATTCCGATTGTTACTGTGTACTATGATGGCAAAGACAATTCCAGCCGTGATGAGCTGGTTGAAGGTCTCGTCTTCCAGGCAAAACAAAAATTAAAAGCAAAATTACAGCAATAGCCGGTTTATTTAATGCCGGCCAGAATAGGCAATTTTTACAACATCTGCGGCTTTTACAGTCCCGGGGCGGCTTTTACCGGTATTGATGAAGATCAGGCCCGTTGTGGGATCAATGCGCAGTGGAACGCCTTTGCAGGTGTGGTATCCACTCTCATTCAAAACCGTAATGATCAATTGCTGCTGTTCTGCCAGGGCCTGTTCGAGTTCATACTGCAGCTGCTCCTGCTGCTGATCATCCAGATCGGGGCGACGGTGGTTTTCTGCCCACTTTTTTCTGAGGGCATAGTCGTTAAGCCCCGAACAGTGTTCAGGCAGCATCATCCTGCTGCAAAGAAATTGCTGGTTGATTTTTTTGCTCAAGAATCATGCCCTCCGATCTTTCCGGCACGTTGAAACAGCTGTGCTCCCGGCGTTAGCGAGGCAGCCCGGAAAAGGCTGGTTTTGCCGAAACGTTCCCGGACCATTTCGACTGCTGTTGCTAAAGATTCCTCCCGTTCATAACAGGCATTGAAAGATAACCGAAGCTGGCGGTAAACAGTCAGCCCGGTCAGGCTTACACCAACTGCCCGGATCGGTTTTCTATCCCAGTGTTTTCGGAACAGCTGAAGCAGAGTAGGGTAGATACCCGGTGCTGCTGCGCTTGGTTCCGGCAGTTTCTTTTGGCGGGAAAAGCCGGTTGGACAGTCAAAATCGGCCCCTTTACAGTAAAGGTGGACCGTAGATCCCAGTTTCCCCTGCCTGCGTGCCCGAGAACAAACTTCTTCGGTCATTTCCAGCAAAACCAGCTCAAGCTCGTGCTGTTTGCGGTAATCTCTGGGCAGGGTAGCCATATGGCCAACTCCTTTTTGCTCACTGACGGCAGCGGGATCAACAGAGGAGTTATCGATCCCGTGGGCGTTCAGCCAGAGAACTTCCCCGTTAACACCCCAGCGGCGCTGCAGCATTTCCCGGGGCAGCCCGGCCAGGTGACCGATGGTACGCACCCCGATACGGTGAAAATTACGCTCCATACGATGCCCGACCCCGAAAAGCGATTTTATTGGCAAATCCCAGGTGTGGAAGGCATAGTTATCGCTGTTTAACTCAAAAAATGCGTTTCGGCTTTTTTTGGCAAAACAGTCACAGGCCATTTTCGCCTGGAGCAAATTTTCACCCATCCCGACCCGGCAGCGGATTCCGGTTTCTTCCCAGACCCGGCTGATTAAAGTTGCCGCGGTTTCCTTCGGTGTACCAAATATTTTTTCCAGCCCGGTCAGGTCAAGAAATTGTTCATCGATTGAGTAAGGGAAAACACGGTCGGTGAACTGTTCAAATATCCGGGTTATGCGCATCGAGCAATCGATGTACGATTGCATCCGGGGATGGACAAAAACCACCCACGGACACATCCGTTTTGCTTCCCAGGCCGGCTGGCCGGTTTTGATGCCGAAGGCTTTCGCTTCGCGGCTGGCAGCAAGGATAATGCCGTGCCGCAGGGCCGGATCTCCGCAAACAACGACCGGTTTGCCGCGCAGAGAGGGGTTGCGGGCTGTTTCAACACTGGCATAAAATGATTCCATATCTGCCAGGAAAATCACTTTCCTATCCATAAAATGACGACCACCTGTTATGCGAACTTATGTTTGCATGCTTATTATACACCGTCGAAAAGGAAAATAAAAGGGGGTAATACAGAAGGATTTGTAAACTGTTCTGTAGAATGATTCCGAGCAGATAAAGGAGGAATAAGCAAATGCAGAAACCGCTGTCAGGAATAAAGGTCATCGATTTGGGCCGGTTTATTGCAGGCCCCTACTGTACAATGAAACTGGGTGATATGGGAGCAGAGGTAATAAAGGTTGAAACTCCCGGCAGGGGAGACGATTCGAGGGCGCTGGGCCCTCCGTTTTTGGAAGGAGAAGCAGCCTACTACCTTTCTTTTAATCGGAACAAAAAAAGTATAACCCTTAACCTCCGGGAAGAAAAAGGTAAAGAAATATTACGTCGCCTGATTGGCGAGGCCGATGTCTTAGTGGAAAATTTTCGTATCGGTGTAACCGAACAGATGGGTTTAACCTATGAAGATGTAAAGAAAATCAAAGAAGATATAATATACTGTTCTATTACCGGTTACGGCCACAACAGCCCTTACCGGGAAAAACCAAGTTTTGACGTGATGATTCAGGGTGAAGCCGGATTAATGAGCGTTACCGGTTTTCCCGACGGACCTCCACAGCGGGTGGGAGTAGCCATCGCCGACATCCTGGGTGGCTTCCACGCTGTTGAAGGGATTTTGTTAGCCCTCCTGGTGCGCCATAAAACCGGAAGTGGGCAGTTTGTAGATGTTTCACTGATGGATTCGATTATCGCCATTCTAACCTACCAGGCCGGCAACTTTCTTGCAACCGGTGATATCCCGCAGCGTGTCGGCAACCGCCACCCGATGATTACCCCGTACGAAAGCTTTGAGACAAGCGATGGCTATGTAATATTTGCTGTCGGCAACCAGAGACTCTGGGAAAACTTTATTCAGGTACTGGGCAGAGAAGATTTAAATGAAGATTCCCGCTTTGCCGATATGAAAGCCCGCAACCAGCATCCAGGGGAATTAAAAGAAATCCTGGAGCAGATAACCAGGGAGAAAAAAACTGACGAATGGGTGCAAATCATGGAGAATGCCGGGGTATCCTGCGGGCGTATCCGCACTATAGACCAGGTTTTAACCGACCCGCATGTTGATGCCCGTGAAATGGTGATCGATATAGAACACCCGAAAGCCGGTATGATTAAGCTTACCGGTGTACCGGTCAAACTATCGATGACACCCGGTGAAGTAACGGCAGCGCCGCCGACACTTGGTCAGCATACAGATCAGGTTTTGGAAGAGATTGGTTATTCCGGCAGCGATATAAGAGGTTTTCGCGAAAAGGGTGTCATATAGGGCATAAGATGCCTTTTGCTGTCTGAGTGTGCGTTAGGCTGAAGCCACTGAAATGAAAGTGATGATAATGCCCCAACAAAGCAGCAGTGAGATCAAAGCTGACTGGTTTGCTGATGATCTTGGGCAATACAGAGATCAATACAGTTTAAATGTACTTTCCGCCCATAAACATGTAATTAATTTTCAGGTTGACAGGTGGCCGCATTTATTAATGGTAGCCGACCCGGAATTAGAAAGAGGCCCTGCTACGATTGGCTTGGGGAAAAAAGATTTTCTTTTGGTTAGCCGTGCCGTGTATGAAATGCATAAAGGGTTCTTCAATCAGTCACAAATAATCTTTAAGATAAACAAAGGCCAAATTATTATTAACTGGCGTGATGGAAATTTAATTTCTTTCACGCCCTTTAATATTAAACCGCTTGATTATAGCAATATCCATTCGGCAGTCAAAAAGTGCCTCAGAATCCTAAGACAGTGCGATGTCCCGTCGGCAAGTGCAGTTCTTTTGAATATAAATGGAGGAGATAATTATTTTCGACGTATTATATATAAAAACTTTCCTCCACTGGTTTATTCCCTGATGAACGAGGATGTGAAGTTATTAATGAAATATTGCTCAAGACTTGTAGGGTTAGGGAAGGGCTTGACACCAACAGGAGATGATTTGATCCACGGGGCATTAATTGGTTATCATTATTTAATTACCGCGAAAAATAACACATTTAAACAAACCTTGAGCTCAAGCGTTATGGCTTGCAAAACCAATCTGTTTGGGCAGCATATGATAGAAATGGGTTGTAAGGGTTTAACTTCAGAAGCAGTCCGTGATTTTATTCTGGCCATAAACAAAGATAGCGTATTTCCGACTCTAATGAATCGAATTTTAAATATCGGAGCCAGCACCGGCTATGATCTGGCAATAGCCATTTTATTCTTTAGCCAGGTGCTTAATAACGACATTGCTGCCGATTTCGGTTTTTAGATAGAAAAAACGAAAAATGCGGTAGAAAATTATTTATTTTTACTAAAGGAAATTTAAAAAAAACATTGAATTAATAAAAATGAAAATAATTACTTATAAGGCTTATCAACTCATTTAAAGCGATCTGTAAATGGCCTTAATACGAAATTTTTCTGAGGAGGGGATCTATGGAGGAGTGAAACAGCTTAATCAGGCCTTTTGATTGAAATTTTAAAGGAGGAATTCAGATTATGACTGAACCACGAAAAATGGTTTACACGCTGGATGAGGTTCCAAAGCCGTTCACCAAGGCTCTTTTTCTAGGTATTCAGCATGTTTTAACCATGTTCGGTGCTACTATCTCTGTGCCGCTGATTCTATCGCCTGCATTGGGTATGACGGCAGAGCAGACTGCTGTTCTTGTCGCTTCGGTCATGCTTGCATCCGGTGTGGCCACTTTTTTCCAGGTTAGCTATGGGACGCGCTTGCCGATCATTCAAGGTGTTTCATTCTCATTTCTAGGGCCGTTTTTTGCAATTATAGGCTTGACCGCTGCTGCCGGAGCCGAGGTATCGATGCAGTATATTGCCGGCGCAATTATTTTGGGTGCATTTGTGGAAATGATAATCGGTTTTACAGGATTGATTGCAAAAGTGCAGCGGTTTGTCAGCCCCGTGGTTATCGGTCCGGTTATCGCATTAATCGGATTGGCGCTTTATCAGGCCGGTGCTCCAATGGCTGGAGGTAACTGGTGGTTGGCCGGAACGGTAATCATTCTTGGATTTGTATTTTCCTTGATTTTAGGGCCTAAAAAGCCTTTCTTTGCCTTATTCCCAATTCTCCTTGCGGTAATTGTAGCATACATCTTAGCTCTGCTTATGGGTGTTGTCGATTTTGAAGCGGTCAGATCTGCAGCCTGGCTTCGCCTGCCCTGGGGATCAGGTGGCTGGATTCTGCCATGGGGCTTTCCCAGATTTGACTTCGGGTTTTTCCTGATTGTATTGGCCGGTTATTTGGCTTCGATGATTGAATCGTACGGTGATTACCACGCAATTAATGCAGCAGCAGATGGGCCTCCCCTTAAGGACACCCAGATAAGCCGTGGCATCGGTTTTGAAGGTGTTGGCTGTTTCTTTACAGGAGTTTTTGGCGGTTTTGCCAGCACCAGTTATACTGAAAATATCGGTTTGGTTGGCCTGACAAAAGTGGCCAGTCGTTATGTAGTAAAAATTGCTGTGGTTGTTTTGATTATTCTCGGTATTGTGGGTAAAGTCGGCGGTGTTATAGCAACTATTCCACTCCCGATTGTGGGCGGTTTATATTGCCTGCTTTTTGGAATGATTGCTTCAATTGGTATCAGTAACTCGGCTAAAGCCGACCTGAGCTCGATGCGGAACCAAATGATCATGGGTTTCATTCTCTTCATGGGGTTAAGCGTACCTTATTATTTCCAAGTTTCCGAAGTATCATTCCAACCTGATTGGCTATCCAATATAGTCGTATCGATTGGTTCAACCGGTATGGCTGTTGCTGCAATCTTTGGTTTGATTTTGGATAACGTTATTCCCGGGACTAAAGAAGAACGCGGTCTGCATGTTTTTGGTGAGCAGAAAGTTGATGTTAAGCCTGCGGATTTTCCACCCGAGAATTAAATTAATCCAAATAAATGATTCATCTTGCATTTAAAGAGGTGGATATTAATCCACCTCTTTAAAATTTATGGGCCGACCTAAAAAACAATAACAGATGTCTATATCATGAAACATTGTTATTTCTGAAAAGTTTAAGAATATTGATTGCTATTTCAAGGTTGAGTGAGTTTTCCGGGCTCCCGAGATCTATACCGGTTAATGACTCGATCTTTTTGATACGGTAAAGAACAGTGTTGTAGTGGATATAAAGCTTAGTAGAGGTCAGCTTTAAGTTACGATTCGTTTCGTAATAGGTTTCCAGGGTTTTGAGCAAATCACCTTTTTTGTTTTGATCATAATCAAAGACCGGTTTGAGCAGTTCTTCCACGTAAAGCTCCAGATCGCTCCGCTTTTTTTCGCTGAGTATTTTATAAAAACCAAGATTGTCAAAAAAGACCACTCGGGATTGATCCGATAACTGCGATATTTTTAAAGCTTCACGTGCTTCTTCATAGCTGCGGCTAACCTTGCGGACATCTGACTGTGCTCTTCCAACACCAATATTTATCTGCATATTGGAGGTTGCCGAATCATTTAAATATTTCAAAAGAGCTGTAACAGTATCTTTAAAATCAGATGGGTGAGTATGATCCGTGCTGGTTATTAAAACAATATTGTTACCCTTGATTCCGGCTATGAGGTTACTTATCCCATGAGATTTAAAAAAGCGATTGACGGCTTTAAGCAGATCTTCCTTCGATCGGGACCCATTCATACCCATGGCCCGGCCAATCTCCTTGATTTCACTTGTACTGTTGTCATTGATAATAATAACGGCCGTGGGCACAGCGAGGTTAACATTAAAAACCCTGCCCCTATTTATAACCTCCTCGATATTATCGAAATCGGAAGAAAGGAGAATCTCTAAAAAGTCATTGTAATAACTTTTTTCAATTTCATAGATTGCCTTGCGCTTGATAAATTCGAGGGCGGCGATGGTGGCGGCCCTCTCAAGAGTAAGGATATCAGGTTCGTAAATAGGATTATTTATAATAGCGACCATGTGCCCGTATTCATATTTATCAGCAATTATCGGAATGCGGATCGCCTTAATCGTAAGCGGTTTTTCATTATCTGAAGCATACTCCAAAGAGTATTTAACTTCTTTGATGTTGCCAAAGCGGAGTTTTTCTTTTTTGATTACGATACTGCCTTCTGAAAAAAACAGGTCAAATTTATATTTGTCGGGGCAGTCATCATTAACTATTACGATACCCTCCCTGTCGGCAATTGCAACAGGATTGGCAATCAGTTTACCGGTTTCCTTACAAAGTTCTTCAAGAGGGCTTCCATGAAGAGCAAGATCCATTAGTATTTTATGGGCTTGTTCCAGTTTTTGCAGGATTTTATTTTGTTTATTGAATACGACCCCCAGAATCGGAGCGATGATTTCCGAAAAAGATAGATCAAAAGGCACCTCTAAGAGGGGGATGTTATATTTGTTAGCACTGTTGATGATTATTTCAGGTATTTCATCGAGATAACGCTTGGTTTTAATGGCCAGGGCAGCGCTATTAGCCTTGTTCATACGCGGGATCAGTGTTCCCATCAGCTCCGGGTATTCCCTGAATGAATAACCGGTTGTTAGCAGGAATTCTCCATCAATCAACCAGTCCACGATATCAGGTACTTCGATTACATTAACAAGCTTTATTATCCGGTCAAGGCCATCTTTACCTCCTACCACTTCTAATCGATTAACGACGTCAAGCGACAGGGCTTCCCTGATTGTTATTCCATACTGCTCCTGCATTTTCTCACTTCCTCATATGGGTATGGTTAAGTTCGACAATATCAAAAATAGATTAGTTTTGTCAATCTCAGTTATAGTAAATATACAATAATAAAAGCCATATTTATAAATATAATCTAAAGGAAATTCATTTTATATGTTTAATTTTTAGAAATGTACATGCAAATATGGTTTTATCCATTATAATAGGATTAGTTGATCGAATTTCTGTACAAGTAATACGAGGAGGTAAAAGAATTGTTTCTTAAAAGCCATATCTCCAAAAATATTTTTCGGGATTCAGTATATTTAATGCGTTTGTCAAGTACAGTCAGAGAATTTGAGGGCGTAATCGAAGCCGAGGTTATTATCGGTACCGATCATAATAAGAAATTTCTCCGTTCCGGAGGTCTTTGGACTGAAACAATCGAAAAAGAAGCTGGAGCAAACGACTTGATTATAGCAGTTAAAGCCGAAGATGAAGAAAAAGCGGACAGAGCCATTGAAAGCGCCCTTGAAGAGTTAAACAAATCAGTAGAAAGAGATAATTTACTGGGCGATTTTGTACCAAGAACCTTTGAAACTGCCTTAAAAAACCTTTCCGGAGCCAACCTGGCTCTGCTTTCAATCCCCGGTCGCTATGTAAAACGGGAAGCAGATAAGATTCTTGATGCCGGCTTGAACCTGATGATCTTCAGTGACAATGTTCCTCTCGAGACTGAGGTTGAACTGAAAAAAAAAGCAGAAGCAAAAGGGCTGCTGGTGATGGGTCCTGATTGCGGTACTGCAATTATTAACGGAGTGCCCCTCGCTTTTGCCAATGAAGTTAAGCCTGGAAATATCGGAATTGTTGCTGCAGCCGGCACCGGCTTACAGGAGGTTTCGACTTTAATCAACAACCTTGGTGCAGGAATCAGCCAGGGAATCGGAACAGGTGGCAGGGATGTTAAAGCTGCGGTGGGCGGAATTACCATGATGCAGGGTTTAAAAGCACTGTTTAAAGATGAAAAAACTGAAGTAATAGTCATAGTCTCAAAACCCCCGGATCATGAGGTGATAGTAAAGGTGCTGGAAATAGCATCAGCCGGTGAGAAACCTGTAGTGGTAAACTTTATCGGCGGTGATCTTCAGCCGGTTTCAGATGCAGGATGCGAGACTGCCTCGACATTGAAAGAGGCCGCCCAAAAAGCGGTTAAACTTTCTCGTAAAGAATCTTTAGAAAACATTAAACCTGCGGAGACACCGGACCAGGCCTTAATTGAAAAAGAAAAGAATCTCTTTAGTAATGGCCAAAAATACCTTCGTGCCCTTTACTCAGGTGGAACCCTTGCGTATGAAACACTGGTTTTGTTACAGGAACATGAAGATAAAATATATACCAACCTTAGTTTTAAAAACTCAAAAATAATTGAGGATGTATATAAAAGCAAAGAGCATACGATCATTGATTTTGGTGAAGATGAATTCACGCAGGGACGGCTTCATCCTATGATTGATCCCGCCCTGCGAAACAGCCGGATAATTGAAGAAGCAAAAGATCCCGAGACTGCCGTAATTATGCTTGACCTGGTCTTGGGATATAATGCCCATCCTGATCCTGCCGGATCAGCCTTGGAAGCGATTAAAGGTGCCAGGGAAATTTCCAAGGGAGAGGGCCGCCACATTTGCTTTGTAACAACTGTTTGCGGTACAGATGAAGATATCCAAAACCGAAGTGACCAGGTTGCCAGGCTTGAAAAAGAAGGCGTCCTGGTTTTTCCCAGTAATGCCGATGCAGCCATTTTTGTTGCAAATTTGCTGTCCTGAATGCAAGGTTGGTTTGATTTTAATCAAAGGGGGGAAAGCAATGGAGACCCTGTTCGATAATGAACTAAAAGTTATAAATATGGGGCTTGAAGGTTTTGCCGAGACTCTCAAGGAACGAGGAACGAGCGTTTTACACGTGCGCTGGCAGCCGCCGGCGATGGGAGACGATAATCTGCTCAGTTTGCTCGATAAATTAAAATAAACCCCTGGAGGTGTAATTTTCATGAGTAAGATTGATCAGGCAAATCAGGAAGCAGTAAAAAAGATGATGATGTCAAGACCGGTTTGGGTCGACATCGGCAGAGCCAGGGATGTAATTCCCGGCATGAAGGATAATTTATTTTTGCATGCCGGGCCGCCAATTACCTGGGACAGGATGAGCGGCCCTTTGAAGGGAGCAATTATCGGCGGATTAATTTACGAAGGAATGGCAAAAGACGATGCTGAAGCGGAAAAAATGGCGGCATCCGGTGAAATCGAATTCGCACCGTGTCATCATCATAACACGGTAGGGCCAATGGCCGGAGTAACTACACCTTCCCAAATGGTATTTATTATCGAAGATAAAGAATGGGGCGGTAATACTTATTCCAATATGAATGAAGGCTACGGCAAGGTCTTGCGTTACGGTGCTTATGATGATGAAGTAATCAATCGTTTGCGCTGGCTCGATGAAGTATATGCTTCGGTCCTAAAGGAAGCGGTTCACCTGGCTAAGGGCATCGATATGAAATCGATTATTGCCCAGGCCCTGCATATGGGCGACGACGGACATAACCGCAACCGGGCAACTACTTCACTTTTTATAAGAACTATCGCGCCATTTGTAGTTGAAACCGAGTGGGGCAAAAGGACTGATTATGATGCTCCACGTCTCGATCTCTCCAACGTATCAGAGTATTTCAAAGAAAAGAAAGCTACTGCGGCCGCTGAAGTGCTTGCATTTATGCACAGTAATGATCTTACTTCGCTCAATGCGATTATGGCTGCCTGCAAGAGCATGGCATTGGCCGCTCATGGAGTTGAAAATTCGACCGTGGTAACAACCATGGCCCGGAATGGAACTGATTTTGGGATCAGGGTCAGCAGTACCGGCGATAAATGGTTTACGGCTCCGGCAAACGTTCCCGACGGCCTATACTTCTCCGGTTACAAAGCATCGGATGCAAATCCTGATATCGGTGATAGTGTTATCACGGAAACTGTTGGCATTGGCGGTTTCGCCATGGCTGCCGCTCCGGCGATCGTCAACTTTATCGGCGGATCACCGGCTGATGCCTTTGATGCTACCAATGAAATGTATGAAATTACTGTTGCAGAAAATAATAATTTCAACATACCAGCCATGGATTTTAAAGGCACTCCGACCGGAATCGATGTCCGTAAAGTGGTCGAAAAAAACATTGTACCGCGAATTAATACCGGTATAGCCCACAAGAATCCTGGAATCGGCCAGGTTGGCGCCGGGATTGTAAAACCGCCGATGGAAATGTTTATTGACGCCATCAAAGAACTGGCCGGTTAATCTTATAAAAATTAGTCTGATATTTATGATGCTGGAGGTGAACCAGGAAAATGTTGTCATATGATTATGTTAAATGCACTGATTTAAATCAGGCATTCGAACTGCTGGAAGCAGAAGATCGTATCTACCCTCTTGCCGGCGGAACAGACCTGATGGTTGGCATCCGTGGAGGGAAATTTGCCGCCAGGATGCTGATGGATATAAAGGGATTACCTGAATTAAAAGTACTTGCGGAAAATGAAAATGGGATCACTATCGGAGCAGCAGTTACCTTGAATGAAATTATTCTATATCCTCCTGTCAGGAAAAATGCACCTATCCTGGCCGAAGGATGCCACAGTGTTGGCAGTTATTCTATTCGCAACAGGGCCACTATAGCCGGTAATATCTGTAACGCCTCCCCGGCAGCGGATACATCCGCACCGTTATACTGCCTGGGTGCAGTAGTTAATGTTGCCAGTTCAAACGGGGTAAGATCTGTTCCGATTAACGAATTTTTCATCGGGCCGGGAAATAATGCCCTGAAAAGAGGCGAGCTCGTCCAATCGATTTTAATACCGAAGCCTTATCCGGATGGAAAAGGAATCTACTTCAAAGCTTCCCGGACAGGATCGGTAGACCTGGCGTCTGTTGGCGTGGCAGTACAGAGGTGGGGTGACCAGGTTAAAATTGCCATTGGAGCGGTTGCCGCCACTCCGGTCAGAGCTGCTTCTGTTGAGAAGGCAGTCAATGCAAATGGTGAGAGGGACTGGTCGAAAGCAGCCAAATTATCGTGTGACGATATCTCACCGATTACCGATATAAGATGCTCCCGGGAATACCGCTACCACGTAGTTGAAGTTCTTGTCCGCCGGGGGCTGGAAGAGATAATGGGGGTGTGAAAATGACTGGAAAAAGAACTGTAAATTTTGTCGTAAATGGCGATAAAGAGTCCAGGGAAACAGAAACTGATCAGACTCTATTAAAGTTTATCAGGGAAGAACTGCACCTGACCGGGACAAAAAGCGGCTGTGAGATAGGGGAATGCGGTGCCTGCACAGTATTGCTGGATGGTAAACCGGTTAATTCCTGCTTAATTTTGGCAGTTGAACTGGACGGTAAAGATTTGGTAACCATCGAAGGTCTTTCAAAAAACGGTGAAATGGACCGCATTCAGAAGGCTTTTATAGATCATGCCGCTTTTCAGTGCGGCTACTGCACACCGGGGATGATCATGGCGGCCCGGGCCCTTCTTGATCGCAACCCCAGCCCGAACGATGATGAAATAAACGAAGCCTTAAGCGGCAATCTTTGCCGCTGTGGCGCATACCAGGAAATAAGGGAGGCCATTAAAGCCTCTTCTATACAGTAAGCGGGAAAGGAAAAAAAGATATGACTGACTTAAAATGTGTAGGAACATCGGTAGAACGTAAAGATGCTGTTGAGAAAGTCACAGGCAGAGCTGAATTTATTGAAGATCGTTTCATAGGTCCGCTTCTATATGTCAGGATGAAAAAAAGTACTATAGCGCATGGCAGGATAAAAAAACTCGATGTGTCGAAAGCATTGGAACACCCCGGTGTTAAAGCTGTATTAACAGGAAAAGACTACCCTAACAAAATCGGTCTCTACCTTGTGGACCGGGATTTTATGGCCGTCGAAAAAGTTCGCTTCTGGGGCGAGCCGATAGCTCTGGTCGCTGCAGTTACAGAAAAAGCGGCAGCTGAAGCAGTTGAACTGATTGATGTTGAATACGAGGAACTACCCGGGGTTTTCGATCCCTTCGAAGCCCTGAAACCTGAAGCGCCGATTATCCACGAAGATCTCGGGGAATACGAGGTCGTTCCGATTTTCTATCCAAAACCGGGGACAAATGTGGCCAACCATTTTAAACTGCGCAAGGGTGATACAGAAAAAGGTTTTGCCGAAGCTGATATTGTTATCGAAAAAGAATATATTGTTCCCCAGATGCAGCATGTTCCAATCGAAACTCACAAGGCCGCAGCCCAGTGGAGTCCTGATGGTAAGCTGACAATATGGAGCACTGCCCAATCGCCGAATGTTGTACGTCAGCTGCTTGCCAAAGCTTTTGAGATGCCTATGCATAAAATAAGAGTCATCTCAAGTTATATAGGCGGTGGATTTGGTTGTAAAGCCGGGGCTTCACTCGAAGGCCTGGTTGTGCCCCTGGCCCGGAAATTCCCGGGTTACGTTGTACGCATTGTTTTTAACCGAGAAGAGGACATGCAGGGTACCTTTACCAGGCAGGCTCTTTACGCAACCTTAAAAACCGGAGTACGCAAAGATGGCCGCATCACTGCACTTGAATATAAAATGATTTGGGATGGTGGAGCTTATACAGAGTACGGAGTGAATATCGTTCGCGCTGCAGGCTACAGTTCTACCGGAGCATACGATATACCCAACGTAAAAACTGATTCGTACTGTGTTTACACTAATAACTCTATCGGAGGGCCGGTACGCGGGTTTGGAATGTGTGAAATGCAGTGGGGTATTGAGCGACAGATAGAGGAAATTGCTAAACAACTAAATATGGATTCTCTCGAGGTTCGATTGCTTAACGGAATGAAAGAAGGTTCTACAACTGCTGCAGGACAAATAGTACATAATGTTGGCTATGATAAATGTCTTAAAACTGTTGCTGAAAAAATAGGCTGGGGCAAAAAAGAAGGAAAATACCGGGGCAAGGGTATAGCGGGCCTGGTGAAATGCCCCGCTCAGCCAAGCAACGCTGCCTCCTCGGCAATTATCCGTATAAATGAAGACGGTACAGCCCATGTTTTGGTTGGGGCGACAGAAATGGGACAGGGCATGCTAACTGCTATTAGCCAGATTGCTTCTGAAACCATGAACATCCCTCTGGACAAAATTGACATCAGGGTTCCAGACACTGATTTTACCCCCTACGAGTGGCAAAGCGTGGGCAGCAGAATAACTTATACCTGCGGAACATCAGTCAAACGGGCCGCTGAAGATGCCCTGGGACAAATTTACCGGGTAGCGGCAGACCTTCTCGAGGTTCCTGCAGGAGATCTCACCTTTGACGGTAAGAAAATTTATTCAACAAAAGATCCCGAAATAAAGGCTACAATTCGTGAAGTAGCCGATAGTTGTAAGAAATGTACCGGGGAAGGTATTGCCGGGCCGATTATAGGGAGGGGCTCTTTTGTTCCTACCAATATGACCAATCTTGATCCGGAAACGGGTCAGGGCAACCCGGGATTATTTTACTGCTTCGGGGCCACAGCAGTTGAAGTGGAGGTAGATCCTGAAACAGGAGTAGTTAAAATCCTTCAACTGGCCAGTTCAATTGATGCCGGTAAAGCGGTCAACCCGCAGTTGTGCAAAGCCCAATTGCACGGTGGGACGATTATGGGGCTTTCGACAGCGCTTTATGAAGAAGTCCGGTTTGACAAGGGAATTATTCTAAACCGGAACTTTACAGATTACAAGATAGCAACCATAGAGAACACTCCTCATATCGACAGCTTTATCATTGAGACTCCTGAAGTTAACGGCCCCTATGGGGCACGTGGCATAGGAGAGCAACCGATGATTGGAGTCGCCCCGGCGATTGCAAATGCTGTCAGCGACGCTCTCGGTGTTGAATTTAATACTTTCCCATTAACACCGGAAAGGGTCTGGCAGGCCCTGAAAAACAAATAGTAGTTTGATTAAATAAATACGGATTTGAGGGGTGCGAATTTTCGTACCCCTTGATCTTTAAAGCGAGTTGAATACTAAATGATTCCAAGGAAAATTGTAATTCGCGGAGCAGGTGACCTTGCCTCCGGAATCGCTCACCGCCTGTTCAGTTCAGGTTTTGCCGTAATAATGCTGGAATTGCCAAAACCCCTGGTCGTACGCAGAACAGTTTCTTTTGCTTCGGTAGTATATGAAGGTTCCATAATTGTTGAATCAGTGCCGGCCGAACTTTGTAAGTCACCTGAAATGGTTAACGAGTATTTCTCCAGAAAAATTATTCCCGTGTTAATCGATCCTGATGCGAAGTCGTTGGCCCTGCTTAAACCTTCGATTGTTGTTGATGCCATTATGGCCAAAATTAATCGGGTTACCGGAATCGAAGATGCCGACCTGGTGATCGGCATAGGCCCCGGTTTCACTGCGGGCAGGGATGTTCATGCCGTGGTAGAGACAAAAAGAGGCCTTGATCTCGGCCGGGTTTTCTACGAAGGGTCGGCGGCAGAAGATACTTCTGAACCGGGATTAATCAATGGCTACGGTAAAGAAAGGCTTTTAAGATCAACTTCCGGAGGTATTTTTAAACCTCTGAAAAAAATCGGAGATTTAGTGGAAGCCGGCGAAATAGTAGCCTCAGTTGGTCGGGAAGATATCAAATCGGCAATCGATGGAATGGTACGCGGCATGCTTTACCCCGGTCTGGATGTTAAGGAAGGCATGAAAGTCGGAGATATAGATCCCCGGGGAGAATCTATCGATTATAAAAGTATTTCAGACAAAGCCAGGGCTGTTGGCGGTGGTGTGCTTGAGGCAATAATGCACCGCTATTTTGCCGGGAATGCTGATTAAAATCTCCGCCAGGACGCGCTATTTTTGAACCGAGTCTTCAAATATGATATAGTTTTTATAGAGAAAAGATCAATTCAATTTCAGGAGAATAGTTATGAACACTCAAAATAACGCCTTCAATTTTGATGCAATGGAATATTGTTACTGCTATAAATGCAATAAAATCAGGGAAAGTGCAGATCTCGTCATTACCAAAAAAGGTTTGCAATGCTCTAAATGCGGCGGATATGATCTGGGAGAAGCCGGTTGGGTAGCATGCCCTTATCAGAAGATGTCAGCTGTTAAATGCCCCAGGGCTGGTAAAGGCATTGTTGATAATGGCTTTGGCCTCGAATGTACCGATCGCTGTTTCTTCCGCATATAGAGTATGCTGGCTGTGCTTAATAAAGGATGATTCTAAGGTGTTTAATGGACCAACTAAAGCTTGAACATTCACTGGGAATAAAACTACCGGCGGTGATTTCTTTTTATGGAGCCGGAGGAAAAACTACCTTAATATCAAGACTTGCTGAAGAAATATGCTCCTCCGGCCGAAAAGTGCTCATTACTACAACCACAAAAATATTTGTACCGCAGGGCATACCTTTTTTTTCCATTGATGACACGGAGAAATCCATCCGAATCCTTAAAAGACACTTTAAGAAAAGCAACATTGCGGTTTTAGGAAGAAGAGTAAACAGGGATAACAAAATTGAAGGTATCGCTACACAGGAAGTGCAAAAATTACGCGATTTACTTCAAATCACAGTTCTGGTAGAAGCAGACGGTGCCAAAGGGCTGCCAATCAAAGGCTTCAATTCGAACGAGCCGATTTTACCGTTTCACTCCGATTTAATTGTTGCCGTGATCGGCAGTGATGCTCTTGGTGCCAAACTCAGCTCCAATAATGTTCACCGCCCGGCAAAGGTTGTGAAAGAAACCGGGGCTGAATACGGTTCAATTATAACCGAGCACATTGTCGCTGAAGTCTTCCAGCATATGTTAAAACTCGGCCGAATCCAGGCGCCGAATTCCGGAACCGTCTGTTTATTGAATAAAGCTGACTTGCTAAAGGATGCCGGTTTAACGGCTTTAAAATTATCTGCGCTGCTTTCGGGACAGCAAAATCCTCCGGATCAATTATTAATAACTGCGGGAAATGACATAAATCCAGGCCGGTTCACGTTTTGGCTGAAAAATGGAGAATTATGTGCCCATATTTCATGCATTGTCCTTGCAGCGGGAGTTTCAAAACGTATGGGCTTTGATAAGCTTGCCCTACCATTCAAAAATAATACAATACTTGAAAATACCCTGGAACAAATAAAAAAATCCGGGATTAAAGATATAATTATTGTCGTCAGGCCGGGTAGCCCGTGGCTCGAAAAGCTGAAAAAAGGACCATATAAGCTGATTGAAAACCCGTTGTATAGTACCGGAATGGCTTCCTCTCTTAAGGCAGGCCTGAACGCAGTTGATTATAAGACCCAGGGAGTTTTAATTGCCCTTGCAGACCAACCGTTTGTAACGCCGGCTATATATAAAAAACTAATTAACAATTATCGTAACAAATTAAAACTTTTCACCTGCCCGACTTATCAGGGGAAAAGGGGTAATCCAACTCTATCAGACCGCAGAATATGGCCTGATTTGGTGAGTATTTCGGGTGATTGTGGAGGAAGGGTGCTTATCGATAAAATGGACGAAGATGAAATTGACCGGGTCGAAACGGAACGGCCCGAAGTGCTCTTTGATATTGATACTCCTGATGACTATATGAGGTTTTTTCCGGAAGGAGACGGTGAATAACTATGAACTTAAATGTTAATGTAATTGGAACAGTATTTATTGACTGCAAAGGGTTTGCCCTCCAAAAATATTATCCCGATGGCAGGAATCTTGGGGATATCGAGTTTGTTCATGGCGGAGTTGGTCGAAACGTAGCTGAAAACCTGGCCAAACTCGATCTGCCTGTAACCCTGGTCTCCACAGTTGATAAAAACGCACTTGGAATTGAGGTAGTTGAACATTTAAGACAGAGAAATGTAGACACATCCCTAATGCTAAAAACTGAAAATAATGGTATGGGTATGTGGCTGGCCCTGATTAATGAATGCGGTGATTTGGTCGGCTCTATTTCAAAAATGCCTGACTTAAACCTGCTGGAAAAGTTAATAAGTGATCAAGGAGAGGATATAATCGATAAATCCTCCCATGTGATTTTGGAACTCGATTTAAACGAAAACATTACCCGGTATGTGGTTGACCTCTGTAATGAAATGAGCAAACCGGTTTATGGTATACCGGGAAATCTAAATATAGTAATGAAAAATCTCGATATCCTGCCCAGGCTGGAATGTTTTATCTGTAATGATTTTGAAGCAGGAAAAATTATTGATAAAGACTTAACCGGTTTAAATATAGAGTTGACTGTAGAGATTCTAAAAGAAAATTTATTTGTTGAAGGAAAAAGATCCCTTTATACAATTGTAACACTGGGCAGCCATGGTTCAATCTATCACTATGCAAATAAAAATATTGTCGAACATAAGCCTGCCATACCTACAGAAGTTATTGATACAAGCGGTGCGGGCGACGCATTCTTTTCCGGAACCGTGATGGGCCTGATTAAAGAAATGCCTATTGAAAAGGCAGTAGATTGCGGGACAAAGATTGCTTCGTGGACTATCAGTTCCAGCGAAAGCATCTGTCTCGACCTGAAAAGCAAAGCCCGGGAAGAGGATTTTCACCTGCCAGTTTAAATATGCAGGAACATTTTTTAGAACATCCCTGTCGCACCCTATTGCAGGATTACTTCAATAGTTTAAAGAATAAATTCTAAGTTGATCAAAATAATCTCATTAATTAAAAAATATGCAATTCGCTGGATGGAGGGATATCATGAACGATCAATTTTCATTTGCCGTGCCTGCTAATGAGCCGGCTCTAAACTACGCCCCCGGTTCTCCGGAAAAGAAAGAACTAAAGAGAAAACTTCAGCAATTTAAAAAAGAAATTGTTGAAATTCCGCTGATCATCGGTGGTGAAGAGATTAAAACCGAAAATATGGGGGAAATCCGGGCACCTCATGATCACGGCCTGGTCCTGGCCCGCTTCTGTAAAGCCGGTAAAAAAGAAGTTGCCATGGCTATCGAAGCGGCAGCCGAAGCTAAAGTAAAGTGGCAGGAGATGTCATGGTTTAAAAGAGCGTTAATTTTCAGAGAAACAGCCGCACGGCTTACCGGACCATGCCGCTCCACTTTAAACGCTGTGACAATGCTTGGCCAGGGTAAAAATGCTTACCAGGCCGAAATTGAAGCCGTCTGCGAACTTACAGACATGCTGCAGTTCAATACATATTTCATGGACAAAATTTACCGGGAGCAGCCTCTTTCAACACGTGAAACTATCAATAAAATGGATTACAGGCCCCTGGAAGGTTTTGTTGCAGCCATATCGCCCTTTAATTTCACCTGTATCGGAGCCAATCTTGCCACAGCTCCGGCAATGATGGGCAACGTTGTTTTATGGAAACCTGCTTCGACAGCGGTATACTCTAATTACTATTTTATGCAGCTATTAATTGACTGCGGGCTTCCGCCGGGAGTAATAAATTTCCTGCCTGCTTCGGGAGAAGAAATTGGCGATATTATTTTCAATCACCCGGACCTGGCAGCCGTTCACTTTACCGGTTCTGCCAATACGCTTAAATACATTTGGAAAACAGTTGGCGAAAACATCGATCATTATAAATCATATCCCCGTATTATCGGAGAAGCAGGAGGAAAAGGCTTTGTAATCGCCCACAGTTCAGCCGACCCTGATGAACTAATTACTGCCTTAATCAGGGGTGCATATGAGTACCAGGGCCAGAAATGTTCTGCAGCCAGCCGTGCCTATATCCCCGAAAGCCTCTGGCAAAAAGTCAGGGAAGATTTATTGGACAGGGTGAAAAATCTGAAAGTCGGTCCTGTTGAAGATTTCAGAAACTTTGTTAACGCGGTTATCGACCGAAATGCTTTTGATAAAATCAAAGGCTACATCGATTATGCCGCCGAATCGGAAGATGCAGAAGTGATCGCCGGAGGCAGGTGTGATGACTCAGCAGGTTACTATATTTACCCCACGGTTATTCAGACAAATAACCCTCATTTTAAAACAATGGAGGAAGAAATTTTTGGGCCTGTTTTAACCGTATATGTTTATCCTGACAGCGATTACGTTGAAACCCTTAAACTTTGTAACGAAACCTCACCGTACGGGCTGACCGGTTGTGTCATGGCCCGTGATCCCAAGGCGGCGGAAAGAGCAGAGGAAATTTTAATTTACGCAGCAGGCAATTTCTATATTAATGATAAGCCCACCGCTGCTCTTATTGGGCAACAGCCATTTGGTGGTTCCCGGGCTTCAGGTACCAACGATAAAGCAGGCTCATTATTTAACATGATCCGTTGGACCAGCCCCCGGTCTATAAAATATAATTTAAACCCGCCTGTGGATTACAGGTATCCTTTTCTTGAAGAAGAATAAACATATATTTTAACATTTAACTTAGACTTACGAGGGGGATAAAATGCCTGACATTCAAAAAATGCGAAAAGAACATAAGACCTTGCAAGAATTCTCTTTCAAGCCTGTTCCGCTGGAGCAGGGCTATGCCAACCGCGTACTGCGTATCGACTTGGATTTAAATAAGATTAATACTGACGTTGTTACCCGGCAGATGAAAGAACTCTGGACAGGAGGTAAGGGTTTTGACCTCTGGCTGACTCTGCAGGAAATTAACAGTAATACAAAATGGGACAGCAATAATAACACGCTCTGCTTTTCATCCGGCCCTCTCGGAGGGACGACATCCTTTCCAGGCTCGGGTAAAACAATTGTCACCACAATCTCACCACTTACCAATCTGATTATTGACAGCAATGTGGGCGGTTACTTCGGGCCCTATCTCAAGTTTGCCGGGTTCGATGCTTTGACAATTATCGGTAAAGCAAAGGAAGATATCATTATTCTAATTGATGCCAAAGCAGGAAAAATCAGCATTGAAAGCGCTCCCCTGGAAAGCGTCGATTCCCACCTTGTAGCAGAAGAGCTGACCGAAATGTATGCAGATAACGATATTGACAAAAAAAATATTGCCGTTGTCTCATCCGGTCAGGCTGCGGAACACTCGCGCATGGGGGTTCTTAATTTTTCTTTCTGGGATTGGCGCAGGGGAACAGCTCGCTTAAAGCAGGCCGGGAGGGGAGGGGTAGGTACCGTATTCCGCAATAAAAACTTAAAAGCGCTCGTTATAAAAAACAGGAATTTCAGCCCTTCATGGCGGGTGGAAGAAAACACGGTCGCCTCCCTGGTCACTCCTTCAAAAATATATACACAAGAAAACGTTGAAGATTTATATGAGCTCAAATCGATAATCGAAAATTGGGGCAGTGATCCCGAATATGTTATTGAAATAATGCAGGATGTACAGGACCGTTTCAAGTATATTTCGAAAACCGCAATCGATTTGATTTGCAGCCATACCGGAACTCCGAAAGCAGCTATTTACCATATAGCAACCTTTTATAAATCATTCAGCCTGGAACCGAGAGGTGAAACCCTGATTCAGGTCTGCGTAGGGACAGCCTGCCATGTCAGGGGAGCACATAATGTTCTGACTTCTTTTGAAAGGGCTTTGGGTATCAAAGATGGTGGAACAACTGCCGACAAAAAATACAGCCTGGAAGGAGTGCGCTGTCTGGGCGCCTGCAGCATCGCCCCCGTTATTAAAATTGGCGACGAAGTTATTGGGAATGTCCAGGCGAAAGATGTTGAAAAGATCCTGAAGACCTTCGCCGAAGAAACAAGGGAAGAGACCCTGAGTTCTGAAAAACCTTCCGGGAACGGCCTTGGAAAAATTAAAAAAGAAGATCTCGAAAAGATCAAAATTGATCAGCAGGAAACAATGGCCAAATATAAAGGCGCGCTGATGGTCTGTACCGGAACAGGCTGTGTCTCGGCCAAAGGCTTAGATATTCGTGACAAGCTGAAACAGGAGTTAAAGGCCAGAAACCTGGAAAAAGATTTCCTGGTTGTTGGCACAGGCTGCAACGGTTTTTGTGCTGTTGGTCCGATAGTGGTTGTCCAACCCCATGGAGTTTTCTACCAGAGGGTAAATGAAGATGATGTTAATGCAATCATAGACAGTCACCTGGTCAAAGGTGAAATTGTCGAACGACTGCTATACAAAGATCCGCAGTCGGAAAATGTTTTTAAACAAATGGACGAAATAGAATTTTTCTCCAAGCAGCAGTTAATCGCCCTGCGCAACAAGGGGCTTATCGACCCGGAAAATATTGATCATTATATCGCCCGCGATGGCTACAAGGCGCTGGCTAAGACCCTGGAGATGGATTCTGACACTATCATCAAAGAAGTTATCGCTTCAGGCATTCGCGGCCGTGGTGGAGGCGGGTTCCCTGCTGGAATCAAGTGGCAGTCCTGTAAAAAAGCAATGGCGGAGAGGAGCGAAATATCCTATATTGTCTGCAATGCCGACGAAGGAGACCCCGGGGCTTTCATGGACCGGAGCATTATAGAAACCGATCCTCACACTGTTATCGAAGGCATGCTCATTGCCGCGAAAGCACTTAAAGCCAGAGAAGGCTTCATCTATATTCGAAAGGAATATCCGCTCGCCCTGGAACGCCTCAGGAAAGCCCTGCAGCAGGCCGGGGACAGGGGACTGCTCGGCGACTCAATCCTGGGCACGGATTTCTCTTTCCATATTCATATCCACCGGGGAGCAGGAGCATTTGTCTGTGGTGAATCCTCCGCCCTGATGGCCTCTATGTCCGGCAGGGCCGGGGAACCTCGGGCAAAATATATTCACAATGTCGAATACGGTTACCGCGATAAACCGACAGTTCTTAACAATGTAGAGACCTGGGCCAATATTCCGGTAATAATATTAAAAGGCGCCGACTGGTTCAGCTCAATCGGCACCGGCGATGTCACCGACAATCCCTGGAACGGATCAAGCGGGACAAAAGTATTTTCCCTGGTCGGCAATATTAACAACACCGGTCTTGTAGAAGTACCTATGGGAATAACCCTGCGTGATATGGTCTACAAAATCGGAGGTGGTATTCCGAACGGCAGGAAGTTTAAAGCGATTCAAACCGGCGGCCCTTCAGGCGGCTGCATTCCGGAAGATATGCTCGACATGGAAGTCGACTTCGATTCACTTTCCCAGGCGGGCTCAATGATGGGTTCTGGCGGGATGATTGTTATGGACGATAAGACCTGCATGGTCGACGTAGCCCGCTATTTCATCAATTTCCTGATCGATGAGTCCTGCGGCAAATGTACCGCCTGCAGGGAAGGCCTCTTTGCTTTAAAAGGCATCCTGACCCGCATTACAAGGGGTGAAGGCCGGAAAGAAGGCTTGGAGCGCCTCAGAGAGCTTTCCGAAACCATAGCCAGGACTAGTCTATGCCAGCTTGGCGGTACAGCACCCAACCCGGTTTTAACCACCCTGAACTATTTTCATGATGAATATGAAAAACATATAAAGGATAAAGAATGCCCCGCAGGGGTTTGCACTGAATTGATTATCTACTCGATAAACGATAATTGCACAGGTTGTGTACTCTGTGCCAAAAATTGCCCGACGGGAGCTATCAGTGGGGAGCCTAAAAAGCTCCATACCGTAAACCAGGATGACTGCATAAAGTGTGGAATTTGCCTTGAATCCTGTAAATACAGTGCTGTGGAGGTAAAATAATGACGACAAAAACTACTCAGCAAAAAATAGAGTTGACCATAAATGGCAAAACAGCTACCGTCCTGGAAGGCACTTATCTGCTGCAGGCGATAATGAATGCGGGATACACAGTGCCCACACTATGCCATCACAAGGACCTTATTCCTGACGGGACCTGCAGGCTATGCCTCTGTGAAATCGAAGTGAACGGCAAAAAAAAGCTGGTCACATCCTGTAACTATCCGATCCGTGAACCGGTTACCGTAGTTACTAATACGGAAGAGATCAAGAGACACCGCAAAAACCTGGCCGAAATGTATTTAGGACGATGGCCGAACGTTGAAGTCATTCAGAATATAGCTAAAATTTGCGGTGCATCCGATAGTGAAAAATACAGGAGCGAAATAACGGATGAAAATCCAAAAGCCTGTATTCTCTGTGGTCACTGCGTGCGGGCCTGTAGTTCGTTCATGATTCAAAACATCCTGGGGTTTGCCGGACGCGGCATCAAGCGCCATATCACAATGCCTTTTGGTGATGTCGATCCCTATTGCGTCGGCTGCACCTCATGCGCACACGTCTGTCCAACCGGAGCAATCCAGATCACCGATGAAATGAACAACCCGGTTGATCCTGATCTGATTCGCCGTCACGGTATGAAGGTCAATGCCGAGATGGCCACTCTCGATAAACTGCAAAACCGCATGCGGGAGGTGGGAACGGCCAACATTGTTGAGGTTATGGATGCGTACGACCTGCTTCCGGTTCATAACTTTAAATTTGGCAAACATCCCGATACCCATAAAATAGATTCAAAGGTTATGAAAAATGAATATTTCACCCAGGGCGCTTCTGATGCCTGCTGGATGGGCTGCTCGATGGCCTGTGCCAAGGCTGTCGATGGTTTTAAATTGAAAACCGGACCTTATAAAGGACAAAAAGTCGTGGTTGACGGACCCGAATACGAAACAGCCGCCGGCGGATCCAACATGGGCTGCTTCGATCTTGACTTTATCGTTGAATACAACTTTTACTGTGATACCTATGGTGTAGATACCATCTCTTTCGCCACCACAATGGCCTTTGTCATGGAAGCCTATGAAGCAGGTATCATAACCAAGGACCACACCGGTGGCAAAGAACTTAAATTTGGATCCACAGAAGAAGCGCTCGAGTGTCTGCACGAGATGGCACGGGGCAAAGGTTTTGGTGTTGATGTCGGGCAGGGAGTGCGGTGGTTAAAAGAAAAGTGGGTTAAAGAATACGGCGCCGATCCCGATTTTCTCCAGGATATCGGTATGGAAGTAAAGGGCCTTGAATTTTCGGAATACGTTTCCAAGGAATCACTCGCCCAACAGGCCGGTTATTCCATGGCCATCAAAGGGCCCCAGCACGATGAAGCCTGGCTGATTTTTATTGATATGGTTAATAACCAGATCCCATCTTTTGAAGATAAGGCCGAAGCGCTTTACTATTTTCCGCTTTTCAGGATCTGGTTTAGCCTGCTCGGTTTGTGTAAAATCGTCTGGAACGATGTTGCGCCTGCCGACAACAGCAAATATCCGCCTCAGGAAGCAGCAAAAATACCTGAGCATGTTGAAAACTACTGGAAGTTTTTCGAAGGAATGACCGGAAAACCTATCGATGAAAAGGAAATGCTCTTACAGGCAGAGCGAGTTTTTAATTTGCAGAGAATCATGAGTTATTATCTCGGTTACGGCACCAGGAAAGATGATATTCCTCCGCTCAGGGCAATCGGGCCTGTTACCGAGGAAGAATACCTGTCCCGCGAAGAACGCTATGACAAGCAGATGAAAGAGCTGATCGGCATCGATCCCGAAGGCAAATCAGTTAAAGAAAAGCTGGCCATTACCCGTGAATTCCGCTACAGACAGTATAATAAAGTGCTCGATGCCGCTTATAAGCGCCGTGGATGGAATGAGGAAGGTATTCCTACCATCGAGCGGCTGAAACAGATCGGAATCGATATCCCGGAAGTTCTAGCCATGCTGGAGAATACCGGTTAATGCACAGGGAGATTATTAAATGATCATTGTAAACAACAAAGAAAAACTGGAATGGCACGAAGGGATGACCGTCCAGGATGTGCTGGATAATATGGGCTTTGTCTATCGCCGTATAACAGTCAGTGTAAACAATCAGCTGGTGCCGAAGGAAGATTACGAGACTCATAAGGTGCCAGACAATGCTGATGTCAATGTCTTTCATCTGGCCCACGGCGGATAAAACTGCAGAGGGACTCTTACAAATTTCACTTTACAGCCGGCCCCGGAAATTTTCCGGGGTCGTGTTTATTTTCGGAAACCCGAGCCATCATGACCCGGGTTTGACCCAAAAGGTAAATTCTCAAGTGATCAAGAAAATGAAGAAGGATGCTGTCGATTAAATTGACCAGGTGACGCGTGTATCACTTTTAACAGTCACAGCGATTTTACGTATGGCTAAAATGATCTTTTCCAGCTCATCCATATTTTTCGCTTCAACAAAAGCGATGATATCATCGGGTCCCGTTACAGCATGAGCCTGTTTAACTCCCTCAATAGCACGAACAGCATTAACTGTTTCAGACGGGGTTCTCCCCGCAGTACTGATAAATATATAAGCCGAGGTCATATCGATTCTTCCTTTCTATTGTTTAGTCTATCCTTTACTAAGTATTTTAACTTTTGAAACAAATAAATGCAAACAATATTGGAATAAAAAGTTTATCCATAAAGAGTAACGGCAGGAGCCGGAAACCCCTGCCGTTACTGTGTTTTCATGTGGTGAGCCATCCAGGATTCGAACCTGGGACACCCTGATTAAAAGTCAGGTGCTCTACCAACTGAGCTAATGGCCCATAATTTGGTGGAGAGGACTGGATTCGAACCAGTGAAGGCGCTGCCAGCAGATTTACAGTCTGCCCCCTTTGGCCAACTTGGGTACCTCTCCACTTCTACTATTGGAGCCGACGGTGGGACTCGAACCCGCAACCTGCTGATTACAAATCAGCTGCTCTTCCGTTGAGCTACGTCGGCCGAACAATCATAGCCTTCCAAAGCATTATTAGTATAGCTTATTTAACAATATACGTCAACACAACCTGGGAAGGAATTTTGCAATTATCACAAGAAAAAGCTTATAATGAAAGAAGCATGCCCAAGGGATTTTTGATCAAAGGAGGCGACCTTTTGTCTGAGTTAAAAGTTGCAATTATTGGCGGAACAGGAGTATACAACCAATCTCTTTTGGAAAACGAAATCGAAATTTCTGTTGAAACAAGATTTGGAAGGGTTGTAATCCGGCAGGGAGAGTATCTGGGCCGCAGGGTATTTTTCCTGGCCCGCCACGGGGGAAAACACTCAGTACCTCCTCATATGGTCAATTACAAGGCAAATATTGCCGCCCTGAAAAAATTGAATGTCGATGCGGTAATATCTACAGCAGCCGTAGGTACACTTCGTCGGGAAATGTCTCCCGGGAGCAGGGTGGTAATCGACCAATTCATAGATTACACAAAATGCAGATCATTAACTTTTTACGAAGGAGAAGATAGCCTGGTTGTTCATACAGATGTAACTGAACCATATTGCCCTGAAGTAAGGGCGGCTATTTTGAGAGCAGGAGTCTCACTCGATCAAAATGTGATTGACGGAGGTTGTTATGTATGCTGCGAAGGGCCCCGTTTTGAAACACCGGCTGAGATAAAAATGATCGGACAATGGGGAGGAGATCTGGTGGGAATGACTAATCTCCCCGAAGTTGTCCTTGCCCGGGAAGCAGGCCTATGTTATGCAACAATAGCATTACCAACCAACTATGCCGCAGGTATATCGACGACTGTCCTGGATCACCAGGAAGTTCTTGAAGAGATGGATAAGGATAAGGCAAATTTGGATAAGCTTATAGCTTCATGCGTTTCCGAAATCAAACCTGAACACAGTTGTAAATGCAAAGCTTCAGGCATACATTGGCCCTGGGAATAGGAGATTGAAAATGGCCGAAAAAGCTGATTTGCCCACTTTGTACTGGGAAGATGGCATTCTTTACCTTCTCGACCAGCGCTATTTACCGCATAAAACCGATTACCGGGCATGCAGGACTTACGTAGAAGTCGTAGATTCTATAAAAGAGATGTCGGTTCGCGGTGCACCTGCAATTGGAATCACAGCCGCTTATGGGATGGCCTCAGCCGCCCGGGAAGCTCTGGCAAAAGGATTTAATTCGCCGCAATTGCTTGCTTATCTCAAAGAAGCTTCTGCCGGACTGCTTCAATCGAGGCCGACAGCAGTAAATCTTTACTGGGCACTTCAGCGAATAGATGCCTGGCTGGTTGAACATAGCAATGAAAAGCCTTCTTTTATTGCCGAAGGTTTAGAGGTTGAAGCTAAACGGATTCATGCTGAAGATATCGAAAATAACCGCCGCATTGGTTTATACGGCGCAGATCTCATTCCTGATAAAGCATCGATACTGACTCACTGTAATGCCGGCGCCCTGGCTACCGGTGGGTACGGCACCGCCCTCGGCGTTATCCGTTCTGCAGCTGAACAGCGGAAGGATATCCATGTATTTATTGATGAAACCAGGCCTCTTCTTCAGGGAGCGAGAATAACTGCCTTTGAGCTTCTCCATAATAATATTTCTGCCACCCTGATAACCGATAATTGTGCCGGTTCGGTTATGGCTCAGGGTAAAGTAGATCTTATAATAGTCGGTGCTGACCGCATTGCCGCCAACGGTGATACAGTTAATAAAATCGGCACCTATACCCTGGCCGTTTTAGCTTCATACCATAATATCCCATTTTATGTTGCGGCCCCGCTTTCCACTATTGATCCGGCAATTTTCGACGGATATGATATAACAATAGAAGAGCGTGCCCAGAAAGAGATAACGCATATTGATAATATCCTGATTGCTCCAGATGGAACAGTTGCTTATAACCCCGCTTTTGACGTAACTCCCGCTGCACTAATCACAGCTATTATTACTGAAAAGGGGATAGTATCCAAGCCTGACAGCGAGAAGCTTATGAAACTGTTTCAGGATTAGTAAAAAAGATCAATTGTATCACTGGGAGGCAAATATTTTGAAGAAAATATTAATTAAAAATGCACTTATTATTGCTTTGGATGAGGAAAGGCCCGACCATTTTTATGGCGATATTCTTACAGACGGCGATCAAATCGAAATGATTGCTGAGCAGCCTGATTTTATTGATCAAAGCCTGTCAGATCGGGTGATAGACGGAAGTAATTTGATTGTTATGCCAGGCTTCGTTAACACCCATGGACATGCAGCGATGTCACTTTTTCGCAGTTATGCAGATGATATGCCCCTAAAAGAATGGCTGGAGAAGAAAATCTGGCCGATAGAAGCTCTCTTGGAAGGCGATGATATTTACTGGGGAACCATGCTCAGCATCGCTGAGATGATAAGAGGCGGGACAACTACTTTTACTGATATGTATTTTTTTATGGATCGTGTTGCAGAGGCAGTTGCGGAAACCGGTATTAGATCAGTTCTATCGAGAGGCCTTGTTGGCTTAAACGGTGGGGAACAGGGTCTCGTTGAAAGCGAATCATTCATAAATAACTGGCATGGCGCAGAAAACGGAAGGATCACTGTTATGCTCGGGCCGCATGCTCCCTATACCTGCCCCCCCGAATATTTAAAAAAAGTAATGGATCTGGCTGAAAAAACAAAGTGCCCGATCCAGATCCATTTATCAGAAACCAGGAAGGAAGTCGAAGACTGTCTGAATGAACATGGTCTTACTCCGCCAAAGTTGCTTTCTGACCTCGGCCTGTTAGACTTTAAAGTAGTCGCAGCTCACTGCGTGCACCTAAACGATCAAGACATTGAGATCCTGTCAGAAAAGAAGGTAGGCGTGGCTCATAACCCGGGCAGTAATTTAAAGCTGGGCAGCGGTATTGCTCCGGTCAGAAAAATGCTGAGCAGTGGAGTAAAGGTCGGAATCGGAACCGATGGTGCTTCCAGCAATAATAACCTTGACATGGTTGAAGAGATGCGCCTTGCGGCACTCCTCAGCAAGGGTTATGAGATGGATCCGACTCTCATTGATGCAAATAAAGCTCTGCAAATGGCAACATCAATGGGTGCAGAAGTCCTGAATCTATCCGGTATAGGGATCCTTAAAGAAGGTTACAAAGCTGATTTGATCGGTCTGAGGCATGACCGGCTCCATTTAACACCGATGCACGATCCGCAAGCCCACCTGGTTTATGCATCAGCTGCTGCCGATGTCCAAATGGTTATTGTTGATGGTAAATTACTCCTGGACAATGGGGAATTTACCACGCTTGATGAAGCCAAAATCAGATCAGAGGCTTCAGGAAAATCTTCCCGATTAATTAAAGCAAGAAAGGAAAGTCAATAAAAAACATGCACCAACCACACATACTCATAACTAATGATGATGGTATTTATGCTGAGGGCATTCAGCGGCTCAGCCAGGCAGTATTTGAAGATGAATGCAGCTACAAGCTTTCGATAATTGCCCCTGACCGGGAGCGGAGTGCTGTTGGTCACGGCATTACCATGCATAAACCCTTAAGAGTTGAGGAGGTCAGTTTTTTACACAACCCGGACCTAAGGGGCTGGTCTGTCAATGGAACCCCCTCAGATTGCGTTAAGCTTGCGCTGGAGGCTATCCTTGATGACAAGCCTGACCTCGTTATTTCCGGAATTAACCGGGGCAGCAACCTTGGCACCGACGTGATCTACTCTGGTACCGTTTCTGCCGCAGTTGAGGGCTTACTGATGGGGATTCCTTCGATTGCGGTATCGCTTACCGGTAATGGTTCAGGTGCAGGCTTCAGATATGCGGCCGGCTTTATCTGCAGGCTTATCCCGGAATTGCTAAAAGAAGGAATTTCGTCATCGACTTTAATTAATATAAATATCCCTCATGATACTGAAAATATAAAAGGAACAAGAGTCACCAGTCTTGGCAGCAGGCGCTACCGTAACGCCTTTGAAAAAAGAGTAGACCCCCGGGGCATGCTTTATTACTGGCTGGCAGGTGAACTTGTCGAGGACGATCCGGAAGAAGAGGACAATGATACGAAAGCGGTAAGAGATGGTTATGTTTCGATAACCCCAATCCACTTTAAACTTACCAAGCATGAAGCAATGCCTGATTTAATGCGAATCATCGAAAAAATACCCTTTAAAGAAAAGCAGTAAACTGAGTATTTGAGAGGAGTGGGCTCTCATGACGTTAATGGAACCCGCCGGAAACAATTGCTACCGTATTACCCGCCGGGATAATATGAAAGCCGACGTCCTTGTTTATTTAAATAAAAATCTATACAGCAGCTTCACTGAAGACCAGTCGCTGCAGCAGTTGATGGATGCGGCTTCTCTCGACGGAGTAATTAGCCCCGTCATCGGCATGCCCGATCTTCACACCGGCTTTGGACTGCCTATCGGGGGGGTCATGGCCATGGATGCTGAAAAAGGGCTTATATCCGCAGGCGCCGTAGGTATGGATATTAACTGCGGTGTGCGCCTGCTGCGTACAAACATCAAAGCCGCGGATCTTGATACAAAAATGCTTCAAAATATTATTTCTGCTATTACCGATAAAGTACCTACCGGCATCGGCCAAAAAAGTAAGCATGCAAATTTGATTAACAAGCATTTCGAAACCTTGGTTCACCGTGGTGTTCCTTTTCTAATCGAACTCGGCTTTGGCAGAAACGATGACTTGAGCTGCATCGAAGACAGCGGCTGCATGGAGGGTGCCGATATTAATGCAGTTAGCAGTAAGGCAGTAAAACGTGGCCTTCAGTTATCTACGATAGGCGGAGGAAACCACTTTATTGAGCTGGGTTTTGTCGAAACAATATTTGACCGGGAGACGGCATCTTTAGACGGCCTCTGCGAAGGCAGCCTGACGGTACTTATCCATACCGGAAGCCGCGGCTTCGGACATCAAATCTGTACCGATTATGTAAGTGAGATGAAGGCAGCAGCTAAAAAATATAATCTTAATTTACCATCAGCAGGTTTGGCTGCAGTTCCAATCAGATCAGAAGAAGGGGAAAAGTATTTCGGCGCCATGGCCAGTGCCGTTAATTTCGCATTTTGTAACCGGCAATGGATTACAGACGATGTTCGCAGGGCATTCCGCCAAACGCTTGGAGGAAGCGACCGTGACTTCGGCCTTGACCTGGTTTACGATGTCGCCCATAATACGGCTCGATTTGAAAATATAAACAATAAAAGAATGCTTATTCACCGAAAAGGGGCTATAAGAGCTCTTCCCCCGGGCCACAAAGATAATCCGGAAAAATACAGGGCCTCAGGACACCCGATTTTAATTCCAGGTAGTATGGGCAGTGCATCATACGTGGTACGAGCCGAACAGGGAGTGGAAAAAATATTTAACTCGGTAAACCACGGCGCAGGAAGAGTGCTCTCGCGTTCAGCGGCAAAACGCGAAGTCTCAGTTGAACAATTAAAGAAAAGAATGGGTGATATTGTCGTTTCCGGGCATAATTTTAAAGCATATCTTGACGAAGCACCTCAGGCTTATAAGGATATCGACCTTGTTGTTGAAACATTAGCTGAGATAGGATTCAGCCGAAAAATTGCACGACTTATGCCGCTGGCTGTAATTAAGGGTGAAGATAAGGGATAGACAATTCAAATAATAGCTTTACTGATATATGATTGAGTTTTGCTGCCTGCTTTTGCTATTAAACAGTATGGCTCTATACATTGACAAGGTTAGTTAAATAGAATAGAATAATGACGCAAAGGGGAGTAGCTCAACTGGCAGAGCAGCGGTCTCCAAAACCGCAGGCTGCGGGTTCAAGTCCTGTCTCCCCTGCCACCGTTCAAAGCGAGATGCTGCCAAAATAAGCAGCATCTCATTTCACTTCATGAAATATTTTTTGAATATCTATCCCATGCAAAAGAAAATAATTTAAATATTGCAAAAGGTATTGACAAGTCAAAATAGATGATCAATAATGTTCTTGCCAGGTTCCGAGAGACTGGATAGCGAACCGGATCCGGTTCGTGGGGCAAACCGAAGTGGAGGAAGGACTTACCGGAATCCGTGTGAGGATATTCCCCAAGGCCGGATTGCTGATAAAACTGGATAAATGAAGGTTTGCAGACCGGATTTTACCAGAATAATCAGCACAGGAGATTAGTAGCAGCCAGGAGGTTGAGTGAAGACCATCCAGAGGAGATGGCGGAAACTCAGCTGCAGACAGGCTCGCGAAGAAATTCTGTCGGTTGGTTAAAAGGCCTGTTGGAACCTGGTTTAATTATGTACTCATATACACCTGGATAAGTCGTTTTCGTTGACACCCATATTCAGTCAGTGATATACTTTTTAAGAAATAAATTTCATCTGTTCACATCGAATAGACACAGATAAACGAACTTTTCAGGCAACGAACTCAAAAAATATATAAGGAAAAATATATGGAAAACGATGTACTCGTCGAGTCAATTATCGAGCAGTACAATCATGACCCTGCCAAGCTGATTATGGTACTGCAGGATATTCAAACCAATCTTAACTATCTTCCAGCCGAAGCTATCGATCAAGTTGCAAAAAAGTTGAACCTCCCCAAATCTTATATTTATTCGGTAGCTACTTTTTTCAAATCCTTTTCTTTGCAACCCCGTGGAAAACACAAAATTAACATCTGCGAAGGCACTGCCTGTCATATCAGGGGCGCTTCCCTTTTGATGAGCAGCATTTCAGACGAGTTCAAGGTTAAACCGGGCCAAACTACTAACGATGGGCAGTTTACTTTGAATTCGGTTCATTGCGTTGGGGCCTGTGCCATGGGCCCTGTAGCCATTATAGACGGTGAGTATCACGGCAATATGACATCGGCAAAACTGACAAAGCTAATTGGTGATCAATGTTCGTCGGAGAAGGAAGATTCCCTGGAGACGTCATCAGCTGAAGATGACAGCGTCATCACAAAGCTGCCTTATAAAATAGGAGTGCGCTCGCTGGAGGATTATGAAATGCTCCGGGAACAAATCCGAGTGCAAAATCCACCCGATCAACCGCGTATTCTTGTCTGCACAGGAACAGGCTGCCTGGCCCGGGGCAGCATTAAGGTTGCTTCAGCACTCGAAAAAGAACTTGTCGCAGCCGGAATTGAGATGCCGGTTAAAATTGGTTTAAAAAAAATCGGCTGCCACGGGCTCTGCGAGAGAGGACCACTGGTCATATTCCACCCTTCCAAGCTCTGCTATACTCGCGTTGTCCCTGAAGATGCCGGCGCTATAGTCCGGGAAACAGTATTGGACGGTAAGGTTATCGACCGCCTTTTATACCGTGACTCGCCTGACAAGCCGTCAATCGAAAAATACACTGAAATTCCCTTTTACGCTTCTCAAAAAAAGGTAGCCCTGCGTCATGTCGGTCTGATTGATCCCCTTGATATGGGCGACTATATCGCCCATGGCGGTTACAGAGCCCTGGTAAGGGTTCTAAATCACATGCATCCCGAAGAGGTTATTGCCGAGGTTGAAAGCTCACACCTGCGCGGGAGGGGAGGCGGAGGGTTTCCAACCGGCTTAAAATGGAAAAGTGCTGTCTCAGTCAATGCCGATACCCGATATGTCATTTGTAACGGTGATGAAGGTGATCCCGGAGCATTTATGGATTGCAGTATTATGGAAGGAGATCCTCATGCCGTAATTGAAGGAATGCTGATCTGCGCTTATGCCATCCAGTCTTCTTTGGGCTATATTTATGTCCGTGAAGAGTACCCTCGTGCGCTGAAACGGATGCAGCTGGCTCTCGAGCAGGCTTACCGGTACGGATTCCTTGGCAGCAATATTTGCGGCACCGCGTTTTCTTTCGATATTAAAATTATTCGGGGAGCCGGCGCATTCGTCTGCGGTGAATCAACCGCCCTGATGCAATCTGTAGAAGGTAAAGTAGGCGAACCCCGGGCCAAGTATATTCGCTCCGCTGAACGCGGGCTTTATGATAAGCCAACGGTTTTAAATAACGTTGAAACTTATGCCAATATACCGATTATAATTGAGAATGGAGCAGATTGGTTTGCTTCATTTGGATCTGAAAACAGCAAAGGGACCAAGGTTTTTTCCGTAGTGGGCAAGGTAAAAAATACCGGATTAGTTGAAGTGCCAATGGGCACAACGCTGAGATCAATTATTTATGAGCTCTGCGGAGGAATACTCGACGGCAAACAGTTTAAAGCAGTCCAGACCGGAGGACCGTCTGGAGGATGCCTGCCTGCTGAAAAGCTCAATCTGCCGATTGACTTTGACAGCCTGACCAGGGAAGGCTCAATGATGGGGTCCGGCGGCATGATCGTGATGGATGAAAACACCTGTATGGTTGATGTAGCCCGTTATTTTACAGACTTCTTAACCCGGGAATCATGCGGGAAATGCGCAGCTTGCCGTTTGGGTTTGGAACAGCTGCATACAGTTTTAGAAAATATTTGCAACGGCAAGGGCCAAAGTGGTGACCTGGAAATAATCGAGAAACTGCTCAAAGTCCTGGAAAAAGGGTCCCTCTGCGGACTGGGTAAGTCGGCACCAAATCCCGTACGCAGTACTTTAAAGCACTTCAAACATGAATACCTGGCCCATATTGAAGACAAAAAATGCCCTGCAGGCGTATGCCGCAACTTAATAAGCTACGAAATTAACGAGCAATGCACCGGATGCCGACGTTGTTTGCGACTCTGTCCTCAGGATGCAATCAGCGGAGAAAAGAAAGAGCTGCACTTTATTGACCAAAATCTTTGCAACCGCTGCGGTATATGTAAGTCCGTATGTAACTTTGACGCAGTCGAAGTTCATTAATGGGAGAAAGGGTAACTATGTCAAAAATAATTAACCTGACTATAGACGGGCGAAACGTGGAAGCTGAAGATAAAACCATGCTGTTGGAAATATTGAACGATCAGGGAATTTTTGTTCCCCAGCTGTGCAGCTATCCATCGCTGACCCCAAATGGGGCCTGCAGGCTCTGTATGGTTGAAATTTCTCAAAAAGAGTGGCAGGGCAAATCGAAGATCGTTGCTTCCTGCCTGTATCCGGCCGAAGAAGGTCTATCCGTTTCGACCCGGTCAAAAGATGTCCTAACAATCCGCAGGACCATGCTCGAGCTTTATATGGCCCGCTGCCCCGATTCAGAAGAAATCAGAAACATAGCCCGCCTGGAAGGGCTGGATGATACTCCTTTCCCGATCAAAGAAAAAGCGGACAAATGTATAATGTGCGGGTTATGCACCCGGGTTTGCCAGGACTGCGGCCCCGGAGCAATATCAACAATGAGCAGGGGAATCGACAAGCATATCGGGCCGGAACTCGCCGGGGCAGCCGAAAACTGCACCGGCTGCCGGGCGTGCGCATATATCTGTCCGACCGATGCCATTCCTATCAGCCAGAAAGATCAAACCCTGACCATATGGGACCGCAATTTTGAAATCCCAATCTGCGAGGTTGAAACAGAAAAGTGCCGGGGGTGCGGAATTTGCGAAGAAGTTTGCCCCTATTCGATACCGAGGGTTAATCTCTTTAAAAACAGGCCCAGTGCCGCTTATATTTCACCATCCACCTGTACGGGATGCGGAATATGTGCCGGTTCATGCCCTAGCGGCGCCATAAGCCAGGTAAAAACAGGTTTGTTAAATGATTATGAAACGGGACTGTTCAAAAAAGATTTAACGGGTAAAACGATCATTTTTAGCTGCCCGCGTTCACCATTGCCATCAGGTGACGATAATATCATTCAGGTCAGCTGTATCGGCAGTGTCGATATTTCTTTACTTCTTTATGTTATTGCCGCCGGGGCAAAAGGAGCTGCCCTGATGTGCAGGGATAAACTTACCTGCCCTTACCGGCGGGGTGGTGAAAATGGCAAAAAGACGTTAGAGGTTGCTAAAAATCTTTTAAAGCTATGCGGTATTGGGGAGGAGAGGGTAGCTTTAATCGAGCCCGAACCGGGCCAGGACGGTCCAGCCAGAGCCTGGCAGCAGTTCGCCGAATCGGTTTCGCTCTTTCCACCGCTTCTGCAAGAATATTACTTAGCTTCTGCCGTAAAAACCTCCGGTCTGGATCTGGCCCTTGACCTGGTTGATTGGTTGAAAAACCGACCGGAATTACGGCCTTCCCTGCCCGTTGAAATCGAAGCAGTTTTTACACAAACCTCCGAAGAAAGTCCATACTTGCTCTACCTGGACCGCCTGCCGGAACTGCACCTGATTTTTCCACTGGTCCTTGACCAGCCTGTTGTTATCGATATACTGCAGGATACATCCAGGCTGCTTAAACAGAAGAATATTCCAGTCAGATGCGTTTTTACAGAAAAAGAGCTGCAAAAAGATAAGCAGTCAAAGATAATTACCTATACGAAACCTGATCATATTACCCTGCCCCCGGCAGCCGAGGTAATTACTCTCAATAAACTGGCCGGATTGCCGGAAGCAATAGAAGAGGAAAGATTTTCTTTTTCCGTCAATACATCCGCACGCAGAGAACTTAATGAAGCTCTTAAACACAGCGGTAAAATACCGATTGTATCCACCCCGGAGCTTTACCTGCAGTATGCCCTGCTGATGCGCCCCGGTTCCTGGCAAGAGTGTTTGAAAGAAAAACCGGTTCTCGAATTCACAGCAGTTTTAAGTCCAACTGAAAAGAACAAAGATCATCATTTAAAACTGCGCCGCATTAAACAACATCCTATCCTGCCGCCTCTTAACCGCGATGAATTAACATTTACCTTTAATAAAATTCCTATAACGGCTTTGAAAGGCGAAGTAATTACTTCCGCCTTATATGCAGCGGGCATCACAATTTTTGGTCACCATCCCAGGGACGGTGGGGCACAGGGCATTTACTGTGTTAATGGTCAGTGCTCCCAGTGCATGGTGATCGCCGATGGAACGCCGGTGAAAGGCTGTATGACGCCTGTCACTGAGGGCATGCATGTAGAAAGCCTGGAAGGTTATCCGGTGCTGGCCGATGATACTGTGCTTTCAGAATATACAACCAAACCTTTGGAAGTTGAAACAGAGGTGTTGGTAATTGGCGGCGGTCCGGCCGGTATCAGTGCTGCAATCGAATTGGGCAATGTTGGTGCCGATGTTCTGATTGTTGATGACAAACAGGAACTGGGCGGTAAGCTCAGCCTGCAAACTCACAACTTTTTTGGTTCTGTTAAGGACTGCTATGCCGGCTATCGTGGGATAGATATCGGGCATATCCTGGCCGAAAACGCTCACAAACTTCCCACGGTAAAAATATGGCTAAATTCTACGGTTGTCGGTGTTTTCAGTGATGGCAAATTTGGAGTATCCACCGGCGGAACCTTCAGGCTGGTAAAGCCCCGGCGAACCCTTTTTGCTACCGGAGCACGTGAAAAAAGCCTTGCTTTTCCCGGCTGTGATCTTCCCGGTGTATACGGAGCCGGTGCCTTTCAGACTCTCGCTAACAGGGATCTTATCCGTTGCGCTGAAAAGCTGTTCATAGTTGGAGGCGGCAATGTCGGTCTGATTGGCGCTTACCATGCCCTGCAGGCCGGCATCGATGTGGTCGGCCTGGTTGAAGCTCTTCCGCAGTGCGGGGGTTACAAGGTTCATTTAGATAAGATTAAACGAATGGGAGTCCCGGTTATGACCTCACATACAGTTTTGAGTATCGAAGGCGGTGAGAATGTAGAACGTGTGGTCATAGCAGCCGTGGATGATAAATTTCAGCCGGTTGCCGGTACCGAGCGTGCCTTCGAGGTAGATACTGTTCTAATTGCAGTTGGCCTGAGTCCGGTTGACGAACTGATGCAAAAAGCAAACCAGTACGGTCTCGATATTTATGCCGCGGGTGATGCCAAAGAAATTGCGGAAGCTTCGGCAGCAATTTTTTCCGGAAAAATAGCCGGTAGGAGAATAGCCCAGGCAATTGGCTTAGACCTGCCTGTCCCCGGCAACTGGGAAGAATTCGGTGAACTTTTAAAACATCATTCTGCCGATGCTGTTGATTTTCTGGCTGAAGACAGGGAAGACCCGGTTTATCCCCTGATCCGCTGTGTTCAGGAAATTCCCTGCAACCCCTGTATTGAAGCCTGTCCACAAAAATGCATTACCATGACTGATTCGATTCTCGATCTCCCAACATTCAATGAGCAGTGCATCGGCTGTGGGAACTGTGTTCTGGCCTGCCCCGGCCTGGCTATAAATCTGGTACTGAACGACTACGATCCGAATCAGGAAAAGGCCCTGTTGATGCTGCCCTATGAATTTAATCTCGAAAAAATTCCTTTCGATCAGGAAGTATCCACTACCGACCTCAACGGAGAGATGGTAGGTAAGGGAAAGGTTGTAGCTTATAAAGAAAGGGAATCTCAAAACAGCAGAGTTCTCCTGCTCGTGGAAGTTCCCCTGGAAGACAAGCTTAAAGTAGCCGGTTTTAAAATCAGGGAGATCGATCCCGGCATAAAACTTGAAACTGCTGCCAGTGAAGAAGATCCGATTGTTTGCCGCTGTGAAAGAATCAGGAAAAGTGAAATTGTAAATGCAATACACAGGGGAGTACGGGATATGAACCAGCTCAAAGCGGAGGTTAGGGCTGGACTGGGGGCCTGTAACGGTAAAACCTGCACCGAGCTAATTTTAAGAATTTTTCGTGAGGAAGGGATTCCATTTTCCGAAGTTACTATGCCCACTCACAGGCCGCTAGTTTCTGAAGTCCACCTTGGTGATTTTATCACGCTCAATAATCTATGTCCCGATCAGCGAACAGAGGAGACCGGATAATGCCTTCTCAAGATAATTACGATGTTATTATTATTGGCTGTGGCAGTGTTGGTAATCCAACTGCATTTCAGCTTGCCCAGGCCGGTTTAAAGGTTCTCGTAATCGACCGACGTGCTTCTGCCGGTCAGGGTGATAATAAAACAGCTATAGGAGGAGTCAGGGCTACTCACTCCGATCCCGGTAAGATTTCAACCTGCCTTGACAGTATCGAGATCTTCTCGACCTGGAAAGAAAAATACGGCTTTGATATCGGTTGGAAACCCGGAGGATATTGTTTCCCTGTTTATGATCATAATATCGAGACCACCCTAAAAAATCTGATTCCATATCAACAAGACTGCGGAATGAGAATAGATTGGGTCGGCCCGGATCGGATTAAAGAATTGATCCCGGGTATTGTCACTGAAGGACTACGCGGTGGAACTTATTCGCCCGACGACGGCCAGGTTTCCTCAATATTAGCGCCGATCGCATTCCAGCGTGAAGGAGAAAGACACGGCGTAGTATATCACTTTAACGAAAAAGTAATCGGTTACTTAAAAACAGGAGGCAGGGTAACCGGTGTGAGGACAAATATAAATAGCTACAGTGCCGATTGGGTGGTTTTGGCAGCCGGAGCCGATGCTGCAGAACATTCTTCCCTGCTTGACATAGAAATCCCAGTTGTGCCGGATTCACATGAAGCCGGTATTTCCGCACCCATTGAACATTTCCTGGCACCTTTGGTTGTAGATTTACGTCCCGGTCCTGAAGGCAAAACTGATAATTTTTATTTTGGCCAGAACAAAGAGGGCCAGATTATTTTCTGTTATACTCCCAAAGAACTATTTATCAGCACAGACCGGGAATCATTATCAGAATTTTTACCCATCCTGGCCGGAAGGTTGATTTCACTTATTCCCAGGCTTAAAAACCTCCTGATCCGCAGGATCTGGCGCGGCTGTTATCCAATGTCTCCTGATGGGGTGCCAATTATCGATTTTGCTCCCGGCGTTGAAGGCCTAATTTTAGCTGTCGGCATGTGCGGTCAGGGCTTGATGCTTGGGCCGGGAGTGGGTAAAAACATAACGGCAATGATTACAACCGGCCACTCATGTCTCACTGACGAAGCCCATAGCTGTTTCCGTTATGATCGCGATCTCGAGAGAACAAAAACAGATACCCTTAAGTAAGAGGTATCGCCATTATACCAAGAAGGCAACACAGCGTCCGGCAAGCAGGTTATAGCGAGCGAACAATGTACGATTATAAATGCTTTGATGAGTACCTGCGGACTTTATGATGGATCGGGAGTGAGAGGAGGCATACTTTCTTTCCCTGTACCAGGGGCGACCGAAAGCGATTGATTAACAAGTCTAATGATCGCAGAGTTTGCCGTATATTTCAGGTTTGCGATCTGTAAGAAATGGGTAAGTTTCGCCTTCTTTAAGCAATCTATCTGAATAGCTGAGATCTACATCTCTTACAAGAAGACCCTGTTCCCTGTTCATTTCAGCTAAAATCTGCCCTTTGGGAGTCACAAATCGGCTGCGCCCTAAAAATTGATCCTCGCCAAAACCCCCGGTTTGATTTGAAGTTATTACCCACACCCCATTTTCTAAAGCTCTTGAAAGGGTACTCATATCATAAACGTAAGATCTTTCTGACTTATTCCATGCAGCCAGAACACAGATTACTTTTATTCCTTCAAGCGCCAGAATGCGGGCAGATTCCGGAAAAGCGATATCATAACAGATTAGAACCCCGAATTTATTTCCCCTATAATTAAACGATAGTGGTTCTGAAGCTGCTTTAGAATACTTAACCTCATCACTGCCCATGCGGCAAAGGTGAAGTTTACCTCCGGTTTTTTGTGTGCCATCAGGCTGAAAGAGTATGGCTCCGTTTATTGGTTTATCACCTTTCGGCAGGGGAATACCGGCAACAATAAAAATATCAAGCTGCTCAGATAGACGGGCCAAAGTTTTCAGGGTAAGACCATAAGCTTCAAGGGATCTATGGGTTAATTCATCACCTATGAGAAACCCGGTATTAAATAGCTCCGGAAGCAGAGCGATACCTGCTTCCTGGTCACGACACTTTTCGAGCAGCTTTTCTGCAGTCAGCAGATTTTCTCTCCAATTGTTAATATTACATTCCATCTGCACTGATGCAATACGCACTGTGGACAATCTTTAAAAACCCCTCATTCATTTAACTTCATCGTATTTACCGGACAGACTGTCGATTAAATATTTTCCGGAACCCTGCTTGCTACCGACCCAGATAATTTTATGAGCCGATACTTGCTCAATCGGGTACATATCCGGAACCAGCAAAATCAAATGCTTTCTCATCAGGAACTTCAGGAATCTTCTCCGGACCACTTTTAATGCCTGGGCATCGTTTATTAAACTCGGAACTATGGCCTGAGGAGAAACTTCCCACTGCTCGGTTTCAGGAATAGAATCCGCCCTGGCGGCAACCCCTCGGGAGAGGTCTACCGCCAGGATGTCATCTATTAACTTCGACTTTCCCAATAACCTTTTCAGCTCTGCTTCCATATGATACACCACGAAAGGATAAAAGAGAGCACCTAAGTAGTCATCATCTTTCAGGTTAAGAGTTTCCCTTGTTACCTGCGGTGCAATTACGGCAATGCTGATCAGGTTATCGTTCATTGTTTAAATAGCTCCTTTTTCAGCTCGATTCGGTTATGGCATAGTCTGCGGTTTGAGGTTGCCTAACCATGCTTTAACCTGGTCCATTTCGGTCAGACCGATTGACGAAGGTTGAATCCGGTAACTGGTGTCTCCGGCGCCGATAACTTCGTCCAAAGGTTTTTTCATAATATCCAGTTCCGCCACAGCAGTTTCAGGCGGCTTGGTAAATGAGCTGACCAGCAGGGTAACTATAAAACTGACCGGGAAGGAGACCAGGAGCTCATAAAACCAGAAGTCGAAAACCGGTGTCATTACCTGTTTCCAGAAAATAGTGACAACGGCACCGGTAATCATCCCGGCGATTACCCCGGCCTTGGTTGTGCCTTTCCACCATAGCGATAGGATTAATGCTGGGCCGATGGCTGCCCCCAGGCCACTCCAGGCATAGAGCACCAACAAAAAGACCCGACCGCCTTCCTGGGCAAAAAGCAAAGCCAAAATGCCCAGAATGACTGTAAATACCCGGCTCAGCATAAGAAGCAGAGTTTCAGATGCTTCCTTGTTGAAAAACCGGTGATAGATATCCTCAACAATGCCGCCGACAGCAACCAGAAGCTGAGAATCGGCAGTCGACATCATCAGGGCCAGGGCAGCAGCAATTGTAATCGCAGCTATGGGCAGCGGCAGCCAGAGAGCAGCCAAACTGGGCATGATATATTCCATGTCTGCAAGCTGCAAGCCAAGGGCATCAACAGCAACACGGCCGCTTAAACCGATTATTACTGCAGAGGTATAAACAACAGAAAGCAGCAACAAAGCGATAAGTGCGGCCTTTTTTATATCTTTTGCCGAGCGTATACCCATAAATCGAATCATGATATGGACGTTGCCGGGCCAGCCGAAACCGATGGCCAGGTAGGATAAGATCGTAATAAGCGCTGCTATCCCTCCCAGGCCAAAAGTCGGACTGACCAAAACAGGATCAAGGGCATATAACCCTCCCATAAGACCGGTTAAGCCAAACCTGGCCAGTCCGACAATCGCCAGCAGAGTAATACCAAATAAAGCGATCATCCCCTGGAAAAAATCTGTCCAGGAAACAGCAAAAAATCCTCCCAGAACGGTATATATAATCATGATAACCGCTCCGAGGATCATTCCCTGCCAATAGGTAAGCGGTGTTACCGCATCGAAAAGCTTTCCGGCCGCAACAAACTGGGCAGAAACATAAGGGACCATAAAGGCAACGATAATAATCGTCACTATGATTCTGATTGTGCCCTGGTTATCGCGATACCTGGTTTCGAAAAATCCGGGCAGGGTTAATACACCAACCGATTCGGTGTAGATCCTTATCCGCCTTGCCAGGAAAGACCAGGAGAAGAGATCCGCCAGGTAGCATCCAGCCATATTCCACATGGCGGCAACACCAAATGCAAAACCTTCTCCGGGAACACCGACCGACATCCAGCCGCTCATCTCGCTGGCGCGGGTGCTAAACCCGGTAACCCATGGTCCGAGGGAGCGTCCAGCCAGCAAATAACCGGCTATATCCTTAGTTTGTTTGCTAAAGTAATAACCGGTACCCATCATTAGAGCTAAGTATAATACAAGGATAATAATAATCCAGTTGCTGACATCCATTATTTCTCACCCCCAAAGAAAAACCAGGCCAGAGTTATGATTACCGAACCGAAAAACATGACCAGCAAAAGAGCCATTCCCTGTCCTACCAAATAAATCTCCTCCTTAAAAAATGATCCATTTATTTCTCTAACTTGACTTTTGTCTAGAGGAACATAACCACCTCCTATGCCCGGAGAAATTAGCGGGTCCGGTTGGGATTATTGGCAAAGCCCGCCAGGGCATACATACCGATCCAAATAGCCAGGTGCATGGAAAAAGCAGCGCCGGGTTGGTAGGGATATATTTCGACAAAATCGAAACCGGCGGCACCACGCAGGCAGGTCTCGTATGCAACTGTAAGAATCTCATGAGAAGTCAATCCGTCAGGATCCGGCGGGCCGGCCGGGTTATAGGCGGGATCTATAGCATCACTGCAGATCGAAATATAGAAACGTTCAGTTCCATCCGTGGCAATATCAAGAGCGTGACTCAAAGCTTCTGCAAAACCCATATTCCTAATTTGCCGTATGTTAAGCACCTCGGCACCGATCTCTTTGGCAAAATTGTAACCGTAGCGGGAATTCCGCGGGCCGCGAATACCAAAGTGGACGATACTATCAGTTTTTATCCCCGGAATTCTTGCAATGCGGTTTACGGGGCAGCAACGGGCACAGGGTTCTCCATCATATTCGTCCAGGTTGTCAAAATGAGAGTCAAATATAATTAGCCCGACTTTTCCGGGAGTGTGTTTGCATAACGCATCAACAATTTCCGTCGTAAATGAATGATCCCCGCCAAAGACCAGCGGAAAAAGATTGCTACCATAGACATCAAGGGCTTTTTGATGGACAGATTTCAAAGTTGCCTCAATGCTGTCCGGATGAGTTAAGGCGTCTCCGTAATCAGTGATTTTCAGGGATTCGAGAATATCGGTATCCAATTCAGGTATGAAGCCACCATAACGGGCCGCTTCCATTCTAAGAAGCTTGGGAACCTGTTCACACCCGCTTCCCCTAATATCCCCCCAGGTTACAGGACCTTCCCAGGGAACACCAAATACTGCAGCATCATAGCGGGATAGCGCACCGACGTCTTTTGTAACCGGAACACCCAGAAAAGAGGGGGTATCACCGTAAACTCTTGGGAAAGATCTTTCTCTTCCTGCATCATAGGGACTACGATCATTGCATCTTTCTTTCAAGAATGAACACTCCTATCAATGTTATATTGTGATTAAAAGAATTTTACGTTTTTAAAGGAATTAAGGTCTAAACATTTGAAAAACAATAGAAACATAATTCAATAAAGTTCCTCAATATCCTTTTTTTTGACAGAGGCTTCTTGCTAATCATTTATAAATATATCTGTTGTTGGTTCGCCGGCTATATAAATTGTAATATGCCTTATTAGTTTAGGTTAAACACAGGCCGGTTCCGGTATTAACTCACCTTTTGCAAACCTGTCCAGAGACATGCAGCACAAATCTATAAACGGCTTTTCCCCGGACACAATTTCGGACATTACCTGGCCTACCGCCGGAGCCAACTGGAAACCATGTCCGCTCCAGCCGGCATCCAAAAAGAAGCCTTCGAGAGCAGTCGGTCCGACTATGCCCTGCTGATCGGGTGTAATATCATACAAACCGGCCCACTGCCTGATAATATTTGCCTCTCTTAAAATCGGGACCTGGGCGGTAATTTTCTCTGCTGCATCTTTAAGGTACTGCCAGGTCGATCTTTCGTTATAATCTTTTACCTCATGCTCTGGATCACCAACCCCCATCAGCAGGCTGCCATGAGGTGTCTGTTTGAAATATGTTCCATGCTTAAATGAAATAACCATGGTCCATAAAAACATTTCCAACGGCTCCGTAACCATTATTTGATGGCGCTCAGGGATAATCGGAATATTCAGGCCTACCATCTCACCAAGCATCTTACTGTGTGCTCCTGCTGCAACAATAACAATGGGAGTGCTGATTCTTTCTCCGCTATCTAAAACTACACCAGTTACCCTGGAGCCTATTTTTTCGATTGCAGATACCTCGGTATTAATTCGAATCTCAACTCCCTGGCGACGGGCTGCGTTAGCGTAAGCCTGAGTAACGTGAAATGGGTTTACATGTCCGTCACGCGGGTTAAAAGAACCCCCGTGAAGATTATCGCGAACAATGCCCGGTACAATATCAGCTACCTGTGAAGGATCCAGTATAACCGTTGTATTATCTGTATCGATTGATTTCTGACGATCCATGTTGCAGCGAAACAGGTCCAGTTCATCTTCGGAATAAGCCAGCAGCAGGTACCCTTTCTGCATAAGCTCTATGCTCTCCGGATACTCTAATTCTTCTTCGAGCACTTCCATTTTTCTTAAACTTTCCATAGAAAGGCGTATATTAATCTCTGTTCCAAACTGATGTCTTATTCCAGCCGCACAGCGTCCGGTGGCGCCACAGGCCAGGTAGCCTTTTTCCAATAGGACAATTTCTTTCCAACCTTTCTTTGCCAGGTGGTAAGCTATAGAACAACCGTGTACACCGCCTCCAATTATTACTGCATTTGCTTTACCTGTCATTAAAGTTTACTCCCAACATGCTTTTTAATTTAATCGGTTTCACCGGGGGCCTGAAAGTTGTCATCTTAATTTCTGTCACATTTTTACCCGTTGCTGCGGCAACTTCTTTCAAAACCAGGTCGCGGCAGGTGTTGCCCTGGCAGGGGCCCATACCACATCGTGTAAGACGTTTTATCTCATCTGGTGAACTGCAGCCTTTTTCAATTGCTTCCCTGATATCTGCAAGAGTCAGATCCTCACAGCGGCAGATAATTATATTATTTTCCATTTTCCATTTCACCTTCCCGACGTAAACTGCGTACTTCAGCCAGATAATGATGGGGTACAGCCAGCCAGACAACAGGTGTTCGATCCTGGATTTTTGTATTCTGGACCCTGATAACTTTAGCCTGACAAGCCTCATTGCCTTCTCTGTCCAAAGCAATAACCTTTTCACCTTTTATAGGGAGGGGGGAATACTCGTAAGGAATTTTAACCAGGCCTTCTTTCTTACTGTAGGTAGCGTCAATAACAAATATTGCCAGACCCGGGCACTGACTGATACAAACACCGCAGCCGTTGCACAGTTCATGGTCAATGATTGGTGTATCATTGATATCTTTAAACTCACTGATCGCTCCCTGCTTACAGGCATAGCGGCATGGATCACAGGGAATGCTTTGGAAACACTCCACTACAGCTACCGGACCTTTCTTCAGCCTTTCCGAAGATGGAGTACCATCCTGAATCTGACTTACACTCGGAATACCGGTTTTTTCTAGCATTTACATCCGCCTCCGCTGAGCCTGGATAACCCCTGTCTTATTTTACGACCGGCTTCCCCGGCTCTGAGTTCGTTTAACTCGCTAATGTATTCCTGATAAAGCTTGTTAACATTAGTGGTGTATCCCAAATCCGCAGCAGCAAAAAGACCGGCGATTTTACCTTCTACCATCGCCGAGCTGGCCTCTTCGATACCCGCAGCATCACCGGCAACATAAATTTTGGGAACGGTGGTCTGCATTTTTTCTGTGCGTTTTGGAACATAGCCCCCCAATTCCGGTACGTATTGCTGCTTGCAGCATGCCTGCCACAGCAGTTCTGTCAATGGCGAAAGTCCTACCGCCAGGCAGATTACATCAACTTCAAAAGTCTGCTCAGAACCGGGAACCGGATTCCACTTTTCATCAACCATGTGAATAGTTGCCGATTCAACCATTTCCCTGCCGCACGCTTCTTTAATCGAATGGGAGGTTAAAATTGGTATTCCGGAACGGCGTATTTTTGAAGCATGAACCAGATAACCTCCGATGCGGGGTGCACCTTCAATCACTGCCGCAACTTCAACCCCGGCCTGTATCAATTGATAGCTTACAATAAGGCCGATATTGCCGGCACCGACCATTAAAACCCTTAAACCCGGCTTTACCCCGTAAACATTCATCAGGGTCTGAACCGCCCCGGCACCATAAACCCCGGGAAGGTCATTACCGGGAAAAAGAAGCATTTTTTCCGCCGCCCCGGTAGCAATTATAATTCTCCGGGGATAACAGACTTCCGCCTGATCATCTTTTTCGATCAAAAGCGCCCCGTCATCATAATATCCCAGGACAGTGGTTCTTAATTTAAAATGAATCCTTCCACGACCCTCTTTGTCCAACAAACCAACCAGTTGGCCGGGTATATCAATACCTCGTACAGCTGCATACTGTTTTTTCGATCCAAAAAACATATGGGTCTGTTTTACAAGCTGTCCGCCCAATTTTTGATCCCGATCAAATAAAGTTACTTCAGCTCCCTGCCGGACAGCCGCAAGCGCCGCCGAAAGGCCGGCTGGGCCTCCACCAACCACGGCAATATCAGTCTTTTTCAACTATCTCACCTTTTCCCTGCTGCCTTTCCACCACATCACCTTCTTTGACGATTGTGATGCAAATGCGAACATTGGATACTCCATTGACCATCATCAAACAGGAAGAGCAGTTACCGATAGCACAAAAAAAGCCACGTGGTCGTTTCATTTTACCACTGTGGCTGAGAACTTTTACCCCCGCAGCATGCAGAGCAGAAGCAATTGTTTCTCCTGCGTATCCGATTAACTTTCGGCCCTCAAAATTAAACTTAACCGTCTTCCCTTTACGGAAATCAATAATCGGGTGTTCATTTATTCTCATCTCTTAGTTCCTTCTGCAATCTGCTTATATTATCGGTTTTAGTTTGTTGAAAATGGGATTATAATATTTTAACACTTTCAGCGATATCAGGCAAAATAATTAATATTGATTTTAGTTATTCTTTACTTTTTGCGTAGTGTTTTTATCTGAAACAAGTCGTAAACTTGCATTCGTGATATTATTCAGATAGAATGATTTCTAAGATCTTTACCAAAGATAGGAGAACTAATCATGAAAAAGGATAAAATTGGCCTGATAGGCTGCGGTGCAATGGGTTCGGCGCTTGCAAAAGGTATGATCGAAAAGGGAGAAGTTGATCCCTCTTCAGTCTATTTGTACGATCTCAGCGAAGAAAGAAAGGAGCTGCTGGCTTCTGAATTAAGAACCAACGCAGCTAAAAGTCTATCCGAATTTATCCCAGAGTGTCGTGTTATCTTTATTGCCGTTAAACCTCAGGACGCTGAAGGGCTTTTATATTCGCTTAAGCCCATGGTTCAACCTGAGCAAATATATGTTTCGATAGCCGCCGGAATTACTATAAGCTTTATTGAAAGCTGTCTCTATGCCGGAACTAAAATTATACGTTTAATGCCGAATACACCCTGCCTGATCGGGGAAGGGGCGATTGTAATAAGTACGGGGGAAGCAGTGACCGATGAGGAACGCGTATGGGTGGAAAAACTGCTTGAACCTTTGGGTTTAACAATTCGTTTACCGGAATACCTGATGGACGCTGCCACCGGTATAAGCGGAACCGGTCCGGCATACGTTTACCTTTTTATTGAAACCATGATTGATGCAGGAGTATCGGTTGGTATAAGAAGGGATGTTGCATCAAAGCTGGTTATTCAAAATGTTATTGGTGCCGCAAAAATGTTAAATGTTAATACAAAACATCCTGCAGAGCTGCGTAATATTGTTACTTCCCCTGCCGGGACAACCAGTGCGGCTATGTATGTTCTTGAAGAATCAGGTTTTCGCAGCTGTCTGCTGAAAGCTGTTATTGAAGCTACCAGACGGGCGGAGGATTTACGACGTGGACACATTACAATATAAACCTCTTTCTAAATCATACCCGAGTCCCTGCCGTATAACAGTTAAAGTAGGAACCAGGCTGCTGACTCATCATACAGGAAAGCTAAATCTCGGCTACATGGAAAGACTGGTCCGAAAACTTTCCGACCTTCGCAACGAAGGCCATGAAGTAATATTGGTTACTTCAGGCTCTATCGGTGCCGGAAGAGGAAAGTTAAATATTGCAAGAAAGAAAATAACTATTCCTGAGAAACAGGCCATTGCTGCTGTGGGACAGGGACTTTTACTTCAGATTTACGAAAAACTTTTTTCTGAATATGGATTGGTAGTCGGGCAAATACTGCTTACCCGCAGCGATCTGGTAAGTAGAAGGCGCTATATAAATGCCTGCAATACCGTAATTACCCTTCTGAAGCTTGGTGTCATTCCCATTATCAACGAAAATGACTCTGTATCCATAGAAGAAATAAAGTTTGGTGATAACGATCGTCTTTCCGCCCTGGTCGCCGGGTTGAGTGACTCCAACCTCCTGATTGTTTTAACTGACGTAGACGGCCTCTTCAACGCCAATCCCAGTAAAAATCCCGATGCAAAGTTGATTCCGTTTGTCGATAAAATTGACAAAAAAATTAAAGATGGGGCGGAAAGTTCAAATGATGATCTGGCAACAGGGGGGATGATAACCAAGCTGCAGGCTGCTGAAATAGCTACAATGTCGGGAATACCGATGTACATAACCAATGGTTCAGACCCGGATGTTCTGTCCCGAATAATCAGTGGAGAGCATGTGGGAACATACTTTAATCCCCAGGAACATTATCTTAACAGGCGTAAACGGTGGATTGCTTACGGGCAAATCGTTAAAGGAAAAGTGAGTATAGACAGTGGAGCCTGCGATGCTCTCAGCCGTGAAGGAAAAAGCCTGCTGCCGGTTGGTGTAATAGCAGTTGAAGGCTCTTTCAGCAGCGGCGACCTTGTTGCCGTTGTCGATTTGGAAGGAAATGAACTCGGACGGGGTTTAAGTAACTTTTCTTCAGAAGAACTTGCCCTTATTCAAAAGAAACCCAGTGTTGAAATCGCCGGTATTATAAACCGCCCCTGTTCTGAAGAAGTCATTCACCGTGACAACCTGGTAATTTATTAACTATTGCGTCAGGAGCTGAATTTCATGCATTCAGAGGTGTTGGAAAAATGTGAGCAGGCCCGACTGGCCGCAGCTTACCTGGCCGGCTGCTCCACAACCATAAAGAACGATATTATTAACGATTTAGCTGATTCCCTATTAGAAAATACCGATACGATTATCGCAGCGAATAAAATCGATCTTGAAAATCTGAAGCAGAAGAATAATTATACGGAAGCCTTTTATGACCGCCTGCTATTAAATGAATTACGCATTAAAAGTATGTCTGAAGGTTTGGTCGAAATTGCAAAGCTTGAAGATCCAATCGGAGCAGTCACAAAAATGTGGAAGCGCCCAAATGGTCTGCTAATCGGCCTGCAGCGAGTTCCAATCGGTGTAATCGGAATAATTTACGAAGCCCGCCCCAATGTGACTGTCGATGCAGCCGGCCTGGCTTTGAAAGCGGGCAATGCCGTAATCTTAAGGGGCAGTTCAGAAGCGATCCATTCCAATAAAGCCCTGGTTAAAGTAATGCGGAACCGTATCGCAGCCTATGATCTGCCTAAAGGGTCATTAGCATTAATTGAAGATACAAATCGCAGTGCTGCCAATGACCTGATGAAGGCGAACGGCTATATCAATCTGCTTATCCCCCGCGGTGGAACTTCACTGATCAAGTCTGTAATAGAGAATTCCACTGTTCCGGTAGTCCAAACCGGCGAAGGTAACTGTCATATTTATGTTGATGAAAATGCAGACCTTGAAATGGCCCTGGCTGTTACAGTCAACGCCAAGGTGCAGCGTCCGGGAGTATGTAATGCTATTGAAACACTGCTTGTCCACAGGAATATTGCATCCCGCTTTTTACCGGAAACAATTTCAACCCTTAACAGCCTGGGCGTCGAAATCAGGGGCTGTAAAGATACAATGACTTATTCTACCTCGGTCAAACCTGCCCGGGAAGAGGACTGGGAAACCGAGTTTCTTGATCTTATCCTGGCCATAAAAATCGTCGAAAGCTTTGACGAAGCCATTGCGCACATTAATTATTACGGAACAGGCCACTCAGAAGCAATAATAACCAAAGATTATAGTCGTTCTCTTGAATTTATAAACCGCATTGATGCTGCGGCGGTTTATATTAATTCTTCTACCCGTTTTACAGACGGATTTGAATTCGGTTTAGGAGCGGAAATGGGGATCAGCACCCAAAAACTGCACGTTCGCGGTCCAATGGGACTGGAAGCATTAACTACCCTGAAATATATAATTTTTGGCTGCGGCCAAATAAGGGAATAAAATGCCGGAAGGAGTTGAATATATCCATGCAGCGTTTTCAAGAAGCACTGAAACAGGATCTCCCCATGCTGGTCGACACTACTTTACGGGATGGAGAACAGACAGCGGGAGTTGTATTTTCCAACCGTGAGAAATTGCGGATTGCCAAAATGCTGGACAATTTAGGCGTTCACCAGATCGAAGCCGGGGTTCCGGTTATGGGTGGAGACGAAAAGGAAGTAATCAAAGAAATTGTTTCCTACAACCTCAAGGCAAGTATTATGGCCTGGAACCGTGCCAATATCGAAGATATTAAGCACTCCCTTGACTGTGGTGTCGATGCTGTCGCAATCTCAATTTCCACTTCCGATATCCATATTACCCATAAACTGAAAACCTCCAGGGAATGGGTGCTCGATCACATGGTTAATGCTGTGAAGTTCGCCCGTAAGCAGAACCTTTATATTTCTGTAAATGCCGAGGATGCATCCCGCAGCGATATGAACTTTCTGATTGATTTTGCCAGGCAGGCCAGGCAGGCTGGAGCAGACAGGCTGCGTTTTTGCGATACGATTGGAGTTCTGGAACCGTTTAAGACTCACCGGATTGTTTCAGAGTTGATCGAAAAAACAGGCATGGACATCGAAATGCATACCCATAACGACTTCGGCATGGCGACAGCAAATGCCCTGGCCGGCCTGAAAGCCGGTGCTCGTTTTATCGGGGTTACTGTCAATGGATTGGGAGAAAGAGCAGGCAATGCCGCCCTTGAAGAAGTAGCCATGGCTCTGAAATACCTTTTTGATGTCAACCTGGGTGTAAACACCAAAGACTTTCGTAACCTTTGCGAGTATGTAGCCCGTGCATCCGGCCGACAATTATATCCCTCTAAACCAATTGTCGGAACCAACACATTTGCACACGAGTCAGGAATACATGCCGATGGTGTTCTTAAACACCCTTCCACATATGAGGTTTTCAGCCCTGAGGAAGTCGGATTGGAAAGGCAGATTGTGATCGGTAAACATTCCGGTTCCAGGGCTGTAAAAATGAAATTTGTTGAATATGGCATTGATCTATCTGATCAAGAGGCTGCTGGCATCCTTGAAGCTGTACGCAGCGTAACTGTAGATCTTAAAAGATCATTGTTTGATAAAGAATTGATGTATATTTACGAGGATTACCTTTATGAAAAAAAGATAAATCCCTTAAAGAAGTAAACTTTAATGAAAAATTATACTAAGCGGGCGTGAATATGTCAGAAAAAATATATTGCTCGGTTGATATCGGGGGCAGCAAAATTTTACTACTTCTGATCGATGATCAGGGCAATGTTTTATTTAAAGAGAAGAGAGCAACCCCCAGACCTGAAGAACCGACGGCAATAGCAGCAACCATAGAATCGATGTTAAGCGATGCCGCCTCAACGGACAATGATTATTCTTTCAGGAAACCTTCCGGGCTTGGAGTTGCCATTGCCGGTTTTGTAGATCACCGCTCCGGATTAGTTCACCAGTCTCCAAATTTGCATTGGGTCAATCCAGTCCCGCTAGGTGAAATACTTGAAGAAACCTTTAAATGCCCGGTCATGATTGAAAACGATGCAAATGCTGCCGTTGTCGGGGAAGTATGCTATGGAGCAGCCCATGGTCACCGCAATGTAATTTATATAACAATCAGCACCGGTATAGGTGGCGGATTGTTTCTTGACGGCCGGCTCTATCGAGGCGCCACCGGATTCGCCGGTGAAATTGGACATATTAAACCTTTCGGTAAGGGCAGACCCTGTAAGTGTGGTGGATATGATTGCCTTGAAACCTGGGCTTCCGGAAATGCAATATCGCACAGCGCTGAATTATTGTGGGATAAAAATGACTTCCCGGTTAATGAAATAGATACTGCCTGGGTTTTTCAACAATCTGAGTCAGGAAACCCAATTGCAAAAACGATTATTGATCACGCTATAAATAATATCGGCAGGGGATTAGCCAACCTGGTCAATTTACTCAACCCTTCCTGCCTGGTTATCGGAGGCGGTGTTGCCGGTAACAGGCCTGATTTCCTGGAAGAAGTTAAATCTCGGATTGTCGCAGAATCAATCCGGCCATCTGTTAATATTACCCCTTTTCAAGTATTTGCTGCCATGCTGGAACCCGAGGCTGGAATATGGGGTATGTATGCCTTATTGACCGAACGGATGGTGCAGTAATCTTATGAATGAAATTGAGCAATTTGAACCAATAGAACCTTTAGAACCATTATACGAAATGCTGGAGCTCTTAATTGCCAGGTACGGTTCATGGGGCATAGCTGCAGCGATGTTTGCAGAGAGCGCCGGGGTACCTTTTGCTTCCGCTGTTGTCCTACTGACTGCAGGAACTCTCATTTTAAGAGGCAGTCTTAGTTTCTGGTCGGTTTTTATTGCTTCTACTATTGGGATTACTCTTGGCAGTATTTTTAGCTATATAATTGGACTTTTGGGCAGTATGGCCGGCACTGCAGTCAAATCTGGTTTTTTTCACCATCCCCGTGCTCTTGAAAATGAAGCTGCCGGGAAAAGTGATTCAAAAATAATATATTTATTTAAAAAATATGGTAACTTCTCCGTATTTATGGCCCAGTTGTGGGGGATCACCCGCACTTTTGGTTCTTTTCCAGCCGGTGCAATGCACATGAACTTATTTGTTTTCATTCTATATACTTTTCTCGGGGGAGCTCTCTTCAGCCTGATTTATGTTATGGTCAGTATTGCCCTGGTCCGTGCTATGAGCCTGGTTTATAACTTGCTTAAGTATATGGCCGATCTCTCACCATGGCTGCTCAGCATCCCTATTGTACTGACTTTTGCAGCAGCCTATTATTATTTTTTTTACCGGCACCGCAAACCACTGCCCATTAATTTTCGAAAAACCTCTGACAAAAAATAATAATAATCGAAAGGGGTTTTATAATGGCCCTTACGGAAGGGCAAATAGTATCAATCGTGCGCTGTAAGCGTTACCATCTGGATTCTGTTCGCGAAAATATCAAGCTGCTATTGGAACCATGGGGAGGAATAGGAACATTTATCAAGCCCGGGCAAAAGGTTCTGCTGAAACCTAATCTATTAGCTGCCGCCAGGCCCGAAGAAGCAGTAACAACTCATCCGGTAATAATGAAAGTTATGACAGAACTGGTCCGGGAAGCCGGCGGTCAGGTATTTATAGGTGACAGTCCCGGAAGTGACAATGATGAATATGTTTACCGGGAAACCGGCATGCAGGCAGTTGCAGAAGAAACAGGAGCAAAACTAATCAGGTTTGACCAGTTCTACCAGAAAGATTATTATGGTATAAAAAGACGTAAGCTGGATCTGGCCACAGCTCTGGATCAAGTTGATATCGTTATTAATATGGCTAAACTTAAAACTCATTCATTAACCGGATTAAGTGGCGCAGTTAAAAATATTTACGGTTGTATTGTTGGTTCCAAAAAAGGTAAATTGCACTTTGACTATCCCTTGCCTGCTGATTTTTCCAGGCTGCTGATTGATGTTTTTCTGGCTGTTAACCCTGTTTTTTCAATAATTGATGCCGTTATAGCCATGGAAGGTTTGGGACCCCGCAGAGGTAAACCTAAAAATGCAGGCCTTTTACTGGCATCGCCTAATGCATTTGCTCTCGACAGAGTCGCTGCTGCAGTGGTCGGCTTTAAGCCTGAATGGGTATCCACATTACAGGTGGCAAAAGAGCAATCTCTACCTGGGACAGATATTTCGGAGGTAGTAATCAAAGGATTAACCCTGAAAGAGAGTTTTGTTAAAGATTTCGATCCGGGAGCAGCAGTCTCAGGCGGTTTAGGGCCGCTTATAGCCCGTTTCCCCCTGGCCTGGCTCAGGAAGTTCTCGGATAGAAGACGACCTTACCCGAGGATAAATGAAATGCTTTGTACCAACTGCGCCAAATGCATAGAAGGCTGTCCTGCCCAAATAATTTGTTTCGGAGGCAGGATCCCGGACATTGAACTTAATAGCTGTATCCGCTGTTATTGCTGCCTTGAATTCTGTCCCCAGGGAGCAATTGAGCTTAAATAACTAGAATCAGTTGAAGTATCAGACTCATATTCTGAGTTGTCCAGGAAAGGATAGTTTGCAAATGGGGAAAGCAAAATATAGCCTTAAAGTATACAATGAACGCTGTAAGGATTGCGGTATCTGCTTTGAATTTTGTCCTAAAAAAAACTTAAGGCCCGGTGAAGACGGAAGCCCGGTCCTGATTGATCCCGATGAATGCACCGGCTGCAAACTTTGTGAATATTTGTGCCCCGATTTTGCCATCCAGGTCAAAGAAGAACAGCAGGATGAGCAACAGTAAATATTCAAATCTTCATTTGATTTAACTGCCCGATTTTTCCTTTTTCCCCCTTTGAAAAATGCAAACTGATAAGTGAATAATCTGCTTAACGAAATGAGGTATACCAGTGTATAAAGCTGTGGGTTGGGAGCAATTCACCATAAATAACAGGCAGGGCTTACGGCTGTCTGCAATGTT